>CAKRCL010000020.1 GCA_934307335.1 uncultured Dorea sp.
CTCCTGCACGATCTTCGATTTTTGGGAATCTGTTGCTGTACGATCCAGAAGACTTGTCACTTTTGCCACATAACATCCAGTATCCGTCTCAATCACATCTGTAGATTCTCCCTCACCAAGTGCATCTGCCGCCTTGATCAAATCTTCACTTGGAGAAGTTGTATCTTTGTCAAATGTTAATGTCTGAACTGTCTGTCCTGCTGCCTGTGCAAGCTCATTAAAATCTTCTCCATTTTTTAAACCGGTTGCAATTGTCTGTGCCTGTTCCTTTAACTGTGCCTTTTCATCGTCTGACACATCTGTACTTTTTCCTGACTCATCCGTTGTCTTATAAGAAACAAGCACATATTCCATACTCTTTTGCGCTGCTTCTTCATCAGAGACCTCTGTATCTGCTCCCGCCTGAATAGCAGTTCTCATCTTCTGCTGAATTGCCATCAATGTCAATGCCCGATTCACAGTTTTTTTATTACCGGAAACCAACTCTTTATCGTCCAAAGAATTATCATCCAGGAACTTCTGTGTTGTCTCCTTAATCGTAGATTTGTCTTCATCTGTGATCGACACATCATAATCATCCATATGCTTTTCCAGAAGAATCATATCTTCTAATGACTCCAGCACTGAATTTTTTACAGATTCTTCATAAGTCTCTCCATCTGATGCATCTGAATTCCACATATCCTCTCCAAGATATGCTGAATAATAAGTCTCATATGTTGCCTGTGTATATCTTGCGAAGAAATTGGCCAGGTCTGCATTAATCTCCGTATCATCTACTGTTGCAACCGTCTCGTCTCCCTTTAATGAGCCGCATCCGGTCAGCGTAGCAGCCGCTAATACTCCTGCAAGAGCCAGCGCAAATAATCTCTTTTTCATATCTTCTTGGTACCCTCCTTCATTCTGCCTGACATAAAAATGTCCACTTTTTACATTATATCTTCTTTTCGTTAGTCAAGCAATCCTTTTATTCCAATTAACACTTTTTTCACAACCTCTACCGGATTTTCCACTTCCCCACGCTTTGTTTTTTTCTTTCGCTGATAAATAAACTTCGGATCTGATACATCTGCCTTAAACGAAAGTTCTTCGGGAAATTCTTTTAAAAGCTGCGGAATCCGCTCTGCATGGACTTTCGCTTTCTCATACATATGAAATGTATACATTGTTCCTTTCTGAGTCACCTCTGTCACATATACCTGATGCGCAAAATTTTTTAATCTTGCAACTTCGAGAAGAAGCTCCACTTTCTTCGGAATATCTCCAAAACGATCAATCAACTCTTCAATCATATCGTCCATCTCTTCTTCTGACTCAATTGCAGCGATCCGCTTATAAATATCTAACTTGTGATACTCATTTTGAATATAAGAATCCGGTATATATGCATCCACATTCAGATCCAGTGCTGTTGTAAATGTATCCTCTTCTGACAGTTCTCCTTTTAAATGTTTCACTGCTTCATTCAACATTTTGCAGTACATATCATATCCAACTGCTTCCATATGACCATGTTGCTCGGCACCAAGAAGATTTCCTGCGCCACGGATTTCTAGATCCCGCATCGCAATCTTAAATCCCGAACCAAGATCTGTGAACTCCCGGATTGCCGCTAATCTTTTTTCTGCAATTTCTTTTAACATCTTATCTTTCCGATACAATAAAAATGCATAAGCCATCCGGCCTGATCGTCCTACTCGTCCGCGTAACTGATAAAGCTGGGACAATCCCAATCGATCTGCATCGTGAATGATCATTGTATTTACATTTGAAATGTCCAGACCTGTCTCAATAATGGTAGTTGATACAAGCACATCTATGTCGCCGTTAATAAAATCATACATAATTTTCTCAAGCTCATGTTCCCTCATCTGTCCATGCGCAAAAGAGACATTTAACTTTGGCACCAGTTTTTGAATATGCGCAGTCACTTCTGCAATATCCTCCACTCGATTATACACGTAATAGACTTGCCCATCTCTCGCACATTCTCGCTCGATGGCTTCTCTTACCATCTCATCATTATATTCCATAACATAGGTCTGGATCGGCAGACGATCTTGCGGTGCTTCTTCCAACACACTCATATCACGGATACCTATCAGACTCATATGCAGGGTTCTTGGAATCGGAGTGGCCGTCAATGTCAATACATCTACATTTTCTTTTAATCTTTTAATTTTTTCTTTATGTTGAACTCCGAAGCGTTGCTCTTCGTCAATAATCAGAAGTCCGAGATCCTTGTACTCAATATCTTTACTAAGCACTCGGTGGGTTCCGACCACAATGTCCACCAATCCACGCTTCAAATCCTGGATGGTATTCTTTTGCTGTGCAGGCGTCCGAAATCTGCACATAAGATCTACTCTTACCGGGAAATCTTTCATACGTTGACAAAATGTATTATAATGCTGCTGTGCTAAAATCGTAGTCGGCACAAGATAAACGACCTGTTTGTTTTCCTGCACTGCTTTAAATGCTGCTCGAATTGCAATCTCTGTTTTACCGTATCCTACATCTCCACAAATCAGACGATCCATGATCTTATGGCTCTCCATATCTTTCTTCACAGCATTTATTGCAAGAAGTTGGTCTTCTGTCTCTTCATATGGAAACATTTCCTCAAATTCTCTCTGCCAGACTGTATCTTCTCCATAAACGAAACCATCCTGATTCTGTCTTGCAGCATAAAGCTCGACCAGGTCTTTGGCGATTTCTTTAACTGCTCCTCTGACTCTTGCCTTTGTTTTTGTCCATTCCTGAGTTCCAAGACGATTTAACTTAGGCTTTTTAGAATCAGACCCCGCATATTTTTGAATCAAATCCAGCTGCGTCGCCGGAATGTAAAGATTACCTCCTTTCGCATAAGAAATCTTCATATAATCCTTAGAAATCTTATCCACTTCTATCTTTTCAATCCCCTGGTAAATTCCAAGCCCATGATTCTCATGTACCACGTAATCACCTGGTTTCAATTCTGAAAAGCTCTGTATCTTACGCCCTTCATAAGTCGTACGGCGTTTTTTCTTCCGTTTATTTTTCCCGAAAATATCCGTCTCTGAAATCACAACAAAATTTAACAGTGGATATTCATAACCTTCTGCGATGTATCCATAAGAAGTCATAATTTCTCCCGGTTTAACTTCCCGGTTCATATCTTCACTAAAAAAACTACTTAGATTATAATCTCGCAGATCCTCTGCCAGTCTTTTCGCTCTTGTTCGTGAACCAGATAAAAGAACTACCCTGCTCCGATTTCTTTTCATTTTTTTCAAATCTTGTGTCAAAAGTTCAAAACTACGATTATATGGATCTACATTTTTAACTTGAAGATTATAACTCCCGCGTATTGTCATCCCCGGACACTTCATATCCAACGCCTGAAATCCAATACTGGAATATTCATTCATTTTCTTAAGCACATCTTTTGTTGCAAATAAAAGTGCTTCACTGTCCGATATTTCATATCCGCTTTCCATGCGACGCTTCTGCGCTTCTAGAAATTCTTCTTCAACTCCTTCACCTTTTTCTTTCAATCGAACAGGCTCATCAAGAAATAGAATCGTTTTTTCTTTTTCAAAATAATCCAGAAAAGATACTCTATTTTCTTCTTCCTCCGGAAATTCTGTTGCCGGAAAAATGACTGCCTCGTCCAGTCGGTCAATCGATCTTTGTGTTTCCGGATCAAACGTGCGGATAGAATCCACTTCATCTCCCCATAGTTCAATTCTCACCGGAAGTTCTTGAGTCAAAGGGTATACATCCAAAATACCGCCTCGAACAGCAAATTGTCCGGGACCTGTCACTTCGATTTCTCTATCATAACCACATGTTGCCAGTTTCACTGATAAATCATCCAGATTCAAAGTCTCCTCTGAACAAATCTTTACAACCCGGTTGTGTATCATTTTTTTCGGCAGAAGTGCATCCATAAATGCATCAAAACTTGCTACAATCGTGATTGGTTTTTCTTCTAAAATCGCCTGTATTACACTCATCCGCTGACTGACCAGCTCTTTGCTGCGGATATCCGCCTGATAAAACAGCAGATCCTTTGCCGGATAAAAATAAATATCCGGATCTAAAAATCGATATTCTTCATATATCTGCTTTGCTTTCGCTTCACTGGAACAAGCGATGACTTTATAAAAAGAGCCATCGCTAAGTGCATACATCATATGTGTTTTTTGAGAATTCACACAGCCTGTCAACATCAGAACTCCCGAATCCTCTTTTTTCTTTTTTATGATTTCTTCATATTCTGCCAGTTCCAAAAGCGGCTTTATCAGCGCCTGCACCTTCTATTCCTCCTTTGGTTTCACTTTACGGTTATATTCATTCATAGCCGCATCAATCTCACCTTTTAATATCTCCTGCGTTGCCGATATTGCTTTTTCATATCCCTCTTCCATAAGAATTAAATCTTCGCCTTTAAAATGCCCCAGAACATAGTCAGCAAGGTCATACCCCTTCGGTTTTTCTCCTACTCCTACCTTGATACGTCTAAATTCTTCCGTTCCAAGTCGTGCAATAATATTTTTAATTCCATTATGCCCGCCGGCGCTTCCTTTTTTTCGAATTCTGATCTGTCCCGGATTCAGACTAATATCATCATAGATTACAAGAAGCTCTTCCTGTGGATCCACCTTAAAATAATCCACCAGTTCTCTGATGCTCTCTCCACTTAAATTCATATAAGTCTGTGGTTTTACAAGAAGCACTTTCTGTCCTTCTATAATACCTTTTCCAACATATGCTCGACCTTTTCTGGCATCTACCGATATGTTATATTTCTCTGCAATTTTATCTATTACTTGAAACCCCACATTATGTCTGGTTCCCTCATATTCTTTTGTCGGATTACCAAGTCCTGCTATAATTATCATATTCGTCACCTCTATCTCTACCCATTCTACAGGATGTCTATACATTTGTCACGCAAAAATGCCGTATAATTTTCCAACTTTTTTCATACATTATAAAGAACAAAGAAAAGTATCTGACAGCCATAATAAATCCGTGTGCATGCCAGAAAAAATCCAGACAGGAGGCATTTTATGAGTTCAAAAACTAAAATTATAGTACTTCATATGAAGGAAATTATCTATACAGTAATCTTTATTTTACTCGGTATTTTGTTAGTTACTCTGATTACCTGTATGTTTCGCCCAAAAAATAAAGAAACCTCTGCTAAAAGCACCACCTATCAACCCGGAATTTATACTTCCCAGCTTACACTCGGTGACAATAATCTCGAAGTGGAAGTCACCGTAGATAGCAATCATATTAACTCCATCCGTTTTTCTAATCTAGATGAAACCATAGCAGCCATGTACCCGTTAATCCAACCTGCTCTTGAAGAAATTGCCGATCAGATTTATACCACACAGTCATTAAACAATCTTTCCTATTCCTCCGACAATCCATATACATCTCAGATTATTATCAACGCTATTAATGATGCATTAAAGAAAGCCGTAACCTCAAAATAGTTACGGCTTTCTTTTATTAGAATACTTTTCTTTCATTTACCCTTCAACAATTAAATATCTTCCATCTGGAATCGGAAATACCTCTGCTGCTTCTTCCAACTCTTCCACAGACATTCCCTGAATGTCCATTCCTTCTTCCTCCAGAAATTCCTGTACTTCTTCAATGCTGTCCACAACTACTGCCATGCAGTCTTCTAAAAATGCCTCTGCATCCTCTAATGTCTCTGCAACAGGCTCCTCAAAAAGCTGTGATTGATTCTTCAGAAATACATTCAAACACTCCTCATCGTATTCATTCATTTTCAAATACCCTCCTTAAAATCTAATTTTCTATTGAAACCGGAACCATTCTTCTGTCTGGTCTCCTATAGATACTGGAGCAGTTCTTCTGCTCGATCTATCATATACTGCGCACCTGCAGCAATTAACTCCTCTTTTGTGCGAAATCCCCACGTTACAGCAATCGTCTTCATACTCGCATTCATCCCCGTTTTTACATCAACTTCAGAATCTCCCACATACATACATTCATCTGGAGAAATACCCAATTTCTCTGCCACACAAAACACTCCCGCCGGATTTGGTTTTCTTGGAATATCATCTTTCTGCCCCTGCACCCAGTCAAATACTCCATCACCATAAATCGCATGAACTACTTTCACAGCCTGAATATGCGGTTTATTCGATAACACAGCCAACCGTACACCTCGTCTTTTCAGCTCCTTCAGCATCTGCAAAACACCATCACAAGGTGTTACATGATATGTACAATTATCATCAAATATGCGTCCATAAATCTGCATACCTTCTTCAATTCTGGAAGCACCCGAATCTCCCGCCGCATCTAACGCCTTCTCCATAAGTACCCGTGCTCCATTTCCCACAAATTCCTGACATTGTTGTCTGGAAATTTCAGGAAATCCCATCTCACAAAGCGTCAAATTCACTGAATAAACCATTGAATCAAGCGTATTACCAATCGTACCGTCAAGATCAAATATACAAGCCTTACTCATCATCTAAAATCCTCCATGGCAATATCATAGTATGAGATACGGCAGATGTCAATGGTTCAATTGGGGACGGGTTTTTTTCAAAAAAAACCCGTCCCCAATTGAACTTTAACCTGTCCCTTTTTAACTTTCAACTAAATACTGCTTCATTACCTTTAAGGCATTTTTTTCAAGACGGCTGACTTGTGCCTGGCTTATCCCTACATCTTTTGCTACCTCCATCTGTGTTCTTCCATCAAAGAAACGTAACGATATAATATATCGTTCTCTTTCATTCAAATGTTCCATAGCGGCTTGAAGTGACAGGCTTTCAACCCATTTTTCTTCTTTACTTTTCTGATCACTGATTTGATCCATAACATATAATGTATCGCCTCCGTCATTGTACACGGGTTCTTGCAGGCTCATGGGGACTTGAATTGCATCTAAAGCATAGACGATATCTTCTTTTGATATTCCAATTTCTTCTGCAATCTCCTGTACAGTTGGTTCACGCATATTCCGCTTAACATAAGTTTCTTTTGCATAAATAGCTTTATAAGCCGTATCACGAAGAGATCTGCTGACACGGATGCTGCTGTTATCGCGCATATATCGTCTGATTTCTCCAATAATCATCGGAACTGCATAAGTACTGAATTTCACATCTAATTCTGTATTAAAATTATTAATTGCCTTAATCAGACCGATACAGCCAATTTGAAAAAGATCATCTGGATTTTCATTACTGGAATGAAATCTTTTAATCACACTTAAAACAAGCCTTAAGTTTCCTTTTATATATTCTTCTTTTGCCTTTTCATCGCCTTCTTTAATGCGCACAAACAAAGCTTCCTTCTCCTCTTCTTTCAGGATTGGAAGCTTTGCTGTATTCACACCACATATCTCAACTTTTCCCTGCATCCTATTCAATCCTCCTGCCAGATGTATTTTCTAATTTCATCTAGTAGAGATTGTCTCCATATGCAGGTTCATTATTCGTTCCTACTGTCAAATAAAAAAACTTTTGCCCCTTGACACCTCGTGCCTGTCAATTTCAATTATCCAACAGTTGTTCTGCCTTTTATCGATCCCATTTATCTGCCAGATTATTGATCTGATTTTCAAACTTCATTAGTTCTTTATTTGCAAGTCCTTCATTTTTATAAACCACATCAAGCAACCTTTTCGCTGCTGCAACCACACGGTAAAATGCATTCTGTTTGCGTATCTGTGCCGGTTTTTCCACTGCCTTTTTCGGCTCTTTAATTCCTACTGACAGAATTTCACCTGTTGCAAGATCTACACAACCTCCGGAATACGGTGCAAAGGCCGGCCAGCCAAATTTTTCTGTTACTGCTTCTGCAAATGTATCTGTTACCTGATCTTCTCCATGGACAACAAAAACATGCTGAGGAGTATTCTCAAATCCCGAAAGCCAGTCAAGTAGTCCATTTCTGTCCGCATGTCCACTGATTCCTTTCAAGCTTTCTATCTTAGCATTCACTTCTACGGTCTCACCAAACAGTTTTACACATTCTGCACCTTCAATCAGCTTGCGTCCCAATGTTCCGACTGCCTGATATCCTACAAAACAAATTGTACATTCTTTTCTCCACAAATTATGTTTCAGATGATGTCTGATTCGACCGGCTTCACACATTCCGGATGCTGATAAAATAACTTTTGGTTTTGTATCAAAATTAATCATGCGGGATTCATCACTGGTAATCGTTGTCTTCAGTCCCGGAAATACCAGCGGGTTGATTCCTTTCTCCACAATTGCAAGTGCATCCTCATCAAAACAGGATTTTACATTTTTATTAAATACATTTGTCGCTTCTATTGCAAGTGGACTATCCACATAAACTTCAAATCCGGGATATTCCGGCAACAAATTCTTCTCTTTTATCTCGCGGATAAAATATAGTAATTCCTGCGTACGTCCAACTGCAAAGGATGGAACTACTACATTTCCGCCTTTATCGAAAGTTTCTTTTAGAATTCTTGTAAACTCTCCGACATAATCTGGTCTTACATCCCCATGCAGGCGATCTCCATATGTGGATTCTATCAAGATGTAGTCTGCTTCTTTCACTCTCTTCGGATCCTTGATGATTGGCTGATCCAAATTTCCTACATCTCCGGAAAATACAATTTTCTTTGTAATGTCATCTTCTGTGATCCACATTTCAATAGCTGCAGAGCCAAGCAGATGCCCTACATCTGTAAAACGTATATCAATTCCTTCGCATAACGTAATCTTCTGTTCATAATCACATGGCGCCAGCAGCTTAATTGCTGCATCTGCATCTGCCATCGTGTATAATGGCTCGTATTCCGGTCCACCGCTTCGTCTTGCTTTACGATTTCTCCATTCTGCCTCAAATTCCTGAATATGCGCACTGTCACGTAACATAATATTACATAAATCTGACGTGGCAAATGTTGTTACGATTTCACCATGAAATCCTTGTTTACAAAGCATTGGGATTTTTCCGGAATGATCTATATGTGCATGAGTCAGAAGCACATAATCAATGTCTCCTGCCGCAACCGGAATCTCCTGATTCTCGTAAAGATCTGGTCCCTGCTCCATACCACAGTCTACCAATATGTTCTTTCCGCAGGCCTCTATGAGGTGGCAGCTTCCTGTCACTTCGTGGTCCGCTCCTATAAAAGTAAGCTTCATACACGTATCCCCTTTTTATTTTCATTCTACCACCTTTTTAGGAATACTTCACCATTTCTTTTCTCAATCGCACCATGATTTTTTTCTCTAATCTTGATATATACGACTGGGAAATTCCAAGAATATCTGCCACTTCTTTTTGAGTTTTCTCCTCTCCATCCAAAGTCCCAATTCCAAAACGCATCTGAATAATCGAGCGTTCTCTTACTGACAGACGATTCAACGCTTTGAATAGTATTTTGTTCTCCGCTTCTTGCTCTAAATCTTTATAAATTGTATCTTCCTCTGTTCCTAAAATATCTGACAACAAAAGTTCATTGCCGTCCCAATCTACATTTAACGGTTCATCAATCGATACTTCCAGTTTTGTCTTGTTATTACGTCTTAAGTACATCAAAATTTCATTCTCAATACATCTTGATGCATAAGTTGCAAGCTTGATATTTTTATCTGGATTATATGTATTGATCGCCTTAATCAACCCTATCGTTCCGATAGAAATAAGATCCTCCACTCCAATCCCTGTATTATCAAATTTTTTTGCTATATAAACAACAAGACGTAAGTTATGTTCAATCAAAAGCTTTCTTGCGTCTTCATCATTTGCTCCTCCCAGATGCCGGATTGCTTTGGCTTCTTCTTCATTCTCTAAAGGAGCCGGTAATATATCCGATCCTCCGATATAATGTACATCTTTTCCATCTGGAAATAGTACTGTCCTAAAGTTCGGAAGCATTCTAAACCTAAAACATTTCGACATTTCCGTTTTTATTAACATATTCATTCCTCCATTTACAAATCCACTTTTTTATTTACTTATATGTTGATATACTGATTTCACAACTTCGGGAACTCATTACAAATCATCTGGATTTAAAATTATGTCATAGATTTCGGAAAACACTCGTTCTTCGCTAACTGCCACAAGCGGCTTTTCCACCCATTTTTCTTCTTGTTCGCAGCAATAACTCATTCTGTCTATAACTATAACAGGCATTGCCCCATTTTCCTTTCCAACGCTCTGATAAGTAATTACACGCTGTTCATCTAAATTATCAATGCCAAGTTGTTCCGCTGTATTTTTTGCAATCACATGCACCGGTTTTCCGCTCAGATCATCTCTGAGTCTATTCCCTGTGTCAACAATGCCCCGAAGTTGACATATACTTCCTTTCCGATACAGACTGACCATACAAAAACCGCTTTGATTTCTGCGTAAATAGCACAGAAAATTCCACATACCGCAGCATAGATAATATCCACCAACAGAAAATATCAAGAACACGCTTCCGATTTTGATATATGGTTGAAAAAAATTCAAAAAACCACCCATGAGGATTGCACTGATATACAATAAAATCCATGCCCTCACCAAAGTATATTTTCCCTTAATCCCAAATCCCATTTTCAACATTATGAAATTAATAACTCCATGAAACACACACACCTTCCACAAACTTCCCCGCAAAAAAACTACAACTATACATGTCAAAAAAGCCCCACTAGCAGCTCCTGCAGCAATTCGGAAACGTCTGATCCTGCATCTGATCATCTTCCCTGTCAGTAGCAACAGAAAATAATCCATCAAAAAATTTACAAGAAAAAACAAATCTATGTACAGCTCATAATGCATGCCCCACCTTCTTCCTCTTGTATACGCCATCGATTTTGTACTTTTGAGTGATTTTTATTATACGTATTACCTCTCGTGAATTTTGTCAGATAATGAAAGAAACATTTTAGTTTGTTACGACATATTTTTACGTATTATTCCTAGATTTTCCATCCTTTTACGTTATGGATGCTTTTTATTTCCTATGAAATAAAAAGAGCCGAAGAAACTATCATTTTCTTCGACTCTTTTTATTCATATACTATTATATACTTTTTTTTAATTCCTATTTCTTGAAAAAGTCCGGAATTTTAATGGACTGCTCTTTCACACGACTTGTAGGTGTTCTAGGAGTTTCCATAGAAGGTGCTGTACCTCCGACTGTTCTTCTTGGCATCTCCGGTTCTTCTACTGTTCTACTTGTAGAAGACATACTCATATCAAGCTTCGGAGCTGCCTGCTGACGAATTGGCTGTCTGTCATATGCAGACGCATGTCCTGTATGAGCTGTAGTATGTGCTACACCTGCTGTCTGACGCTGATTCTCCAGTCTGGATTTTAACTTGGAAGCAGTTCCTCCAACATTATGAAGTCCTGTTGCAATAACAGTAATCGTAGCCTCATCAGCCTTAGAATCATCGTACATCGCACCAAAGATAATATTTGCATCTTCTCCGGCAAGATCCTGAACATATTCTGCTGCATCAGATGCATCCATAAGAGTAATATCTCCGGATACATTGATAATAACATGAGAAGCTCCGGCAATCGTTGTCTCAAGAAGCGGACTGGCAACTGCCTGCTTAACAGCCTCAAGTGCCTTATCATCACCACGTCCCATACCGATACCGATATGAGCAATTCCTTTGTCTGTCATAACCGTCTGTACATCGGCAAAGTCCAGATTGATCAGAGATGGTACATTGATCAAATCTGTGATACCCTGAATACCCTGCTGCAATACCTCATCCGCTTTCTTAAGTGCTTCAGGCATAGTTGTACGTCTATCTACAACTTCAAGAAGCTTGTCATTCGGAATGACGATCAGTGTATCTACACTTTCTTTTAACTTTTCAATTCCTGCAAGAGCATTATTCATACGAGTCTTGGACTCAAAACGGAACGGTTTTGTAACGACTCCTACTGTCAGGGATCCCTGTTCTTTTGCGATACGTGCTACAACCGGTGTAGCTCCTGTTCCTGTTCCGCCACCCATTCCACAGGTAACGAATACCATATCTGCTCCTTTTAATGCTGCTGCAATCTCCTCGGAACTTTCCTCTGCAGCTTTCTCACCAATCTCTGGTCTCGCTCCCGCACCAAGACCCTTGGTAATCTTATCTCCGATCTGTAAAAGTGTCGGAGCCTTACTTAACTGAAGTGCCTGTTTATCTGTATTAATTGCAATAAATTCCACACCGGCAATCTGCTCGTCGATCATTCGGTTCACAGCGTTATTACCACCGCCGCCGACTCCTACAACTATGATCTTAGCCGCTGCTTCTGACTCGTTGGTTTTAATTTCTAGCAAGGGTTTCTCCTCCTTTGTTATCCTTATTATACATTATACACCCATATATATTTCTATAATATAGACTTTTGTTCAAAATATCAATAGAATTTCATGATTTTTTTTATTTTATCCTTCATCTTCCGGAAAAACTCCAATATCAAAAGTTGCACTGTCACTTTCATCCGAGAAATTTTCAAGATGAAGCGTTCCCTCACGTCCTTCCAGCTTTTCAAGAATTTTAGGAATCTGCGCAACTTTTAACGAAGTCACTTCATTTCCTAAACTTACACATATGTTTCCTATGTATACATAAATGCGATCAGATCTGCACATAATCTTTGTCACAGACAATTCATACTTCTTCATCTCCTGAGATGCTTCCAGTATCTCCTGATAAATCACAGAACTTTTTTTCTTCATCTTATGATAAAGCTTTAACTCGTCCGGCTCAATACCATCAACCAATGGTATTCCATCTATCAGTACATCTTCCTGATCCACAACCATACCATCCTGGTCAAAATAATAATACATTCCATCCGAATCCTGAACACAACCAACCCGTTCCTTTTCCCGAACTGTAATCTTAAGTGTCCATGGTTTTTTCAGACTGACTTTTATACTCTCCAGTGCATCCGGTTCTTTCCCATATCCTAATGCATATTTCCCCAGAACATAGAGTCCATTGACCGAATATTTATCATTCTGTACAGATTTTACAATATCCTCTGTACTACAGTAATCATTTCCTTTTACTTCTACTTTCTGTATGTGAAACAAGACAAAAATACCGAGTACTAAAATCAAAAAGGCAAATAACAATACAAAAAAAGCGTAAACTCTATGCTTTCGTTTTTTCTTCTTTTTCTTTTTCGGACGTCTTTTTATCTCATCATTCAGGTAATCTTTCCTTTTCATCCACTGTTACTCCTTATTTTGTACATATTCCTCACACCTGTCACCATTTTTTGAAACACTGAGTACAAGCCCCATTTCTATTAGCAAAAATACAACTGACGTCCCTCCATAACTGATAAACGGCAATGTAATTCCTGTATTTGGAATAGTATTTGTCACAACTGCAATATTCAAAATCACCTGTATCATCATATGCGCCATCGTACCTGATGCAATCAATGCTCCAAATAAATCTTTTGCCTGGGTTGCAATTACAAAAAAACGCCAAATTAAAAGAAGAAAAAGCAAAAGAATAAAACCTGCTCCAAATAGTCCCTGTTCCTCACAAATTATAGAGAATATCATATCATTTTGTGCTTCCGGCACAAACCCGAGTTTCTGAATACTACGTCCAAATCCTCTTCCAAATAATCCTCCGCTTCCAATTGCATACAGCCCTTGTAATGTTTGATAACCTTTTTCATAAGCCTCTGGATTTTTCCAGACTGCCAACCGTTCAAGGCGATAACTTTCCACCGCAAGAAATATTCCCATAAATCCTACGCCCCCAAGACCGAGAACAATAAACTGCCCATACTTGGGACTTGCGACAAAAACCAGTACAACAGCAATACATAAAATTATAATCGCAGTACTTAAATTACTTGCCCCAACCATTCCTACAATTGGTAACACAACAACCATGACTTTCATCAATGTACGCATACGATACATTTCTTTTACATGTTGCGTAACATAAGCTGCAAGAAACAGAATCACTGCAACCTTCGCAAATTCAGAAGGCTGAAATGACAAAGGACCAAGCGCCAGCCACCGTTTTGAACCATTATATTCTTTTCCTACAAATATGACAGCAACTGACAAAACCAACGCAATTAGATAAAAAATCCAGGCAATATTTTTTAACCGATGATAATCAAACTCTGCAGTAAAAAACATAGCTAAAATTCCAAGACAAGTGGCAAATATCTGTTTTTTCAGATAATACGCACTATCACAAAATTTTATTTCTCCATTATATGCACTGGTACTATACAGAATGACAAGTCCTAACAGCACCAGAATTCCCAACGCTGTCAAAAGCATATAATCATATCTTTCTTTTACTGCCATACGTGTCAATCTATTTCGCACTCCTTATAAGGAATTTACAATCTCTTTAAATCTGTCTCCACGTACTTCATAATTCGGGAACATTCCCCAGCTTGCGCATGCCGGTGATAAAAGCACTGCATCTCCAGGTGTTGCTGTATCTACTGCAAGTTTTACCGCTTCCTCAAATGTATCGACAAACACATAATCATGGAAATTACATTTTTCACAGTCTCTTGCAATCTTTTCTTTCGTTGCACCCATCAGAATCAACTTTTTAACCTTCCCATCAAAACTGTTGATCCACTCTGTATATTCAGAATCTTTATCATATCCGCCACCTAAAAGGACTGTCGGTCGACGCATTGCCTGAATTGCTTTAATTGCAGCATCCGGATTCGTTCCTTTAGAATCATTATAATATACAACTCCATTCTTCTCAGCCACATACTCTATACGGTGTTCTACACCTTTAAATGAAAGGATTACTTTACGGATTGTCTCCATCGGCACACCATAAACCGCTGCCATGCATACCGCTGCCATAACATTTTCATAATTATGCGTACCAAGAATCTGCAGTTCATCCACATGACACACTTCTACTTCATCCGGATTCTTATAAATAATCTTATCGCCATCGAGATAAATTCCTTTTTCCAGCTTATGCTGACTGCTAAAGAAAAGAACATGGGATTTCAATTTTTCCGCAAATTTACGCATAATCGGTTCTTCATAATTTAAAATACAATAATCATCTTCTGTCTGATTTTTTGCAATATTCTCTTTTGCAGCAATATAGGCTTCCATCGTATGATGTCTATTCAGATGATCCGGTGTATAGTTCAAAATAGCACTTACATTTGGACGAAATGAAACAATACTTTCCAATTGAAAACTACTCATCTCTGCAACAGCAATTGAATGCTCTGTCATAAGATCTGCTGCAACTGTATATGGATTGCCAATATTTCCGACCACAAACACATCATCCTGATATGCTTTCATAATCTCACCAAGAAGTGTAGTCGTTGTTGTTTTTCCATTGGTTCCAGTAATTGCAAGTACATCCCCTTTACCAAATGTATATGCAAGTTCTACTTCCCCGATAACCGGAATTTCCTTTTCTTTCATTTTTAAAATAACCGGAAGATCTGTCGGCACACCAGGACTTAAAATAACAAGATCAAGCGTATTCAAAAGCTCCTCCGGAAATGTACCGATCACAATCTGTGCTTTACTTTCTGTCGGAAGTTTTTCACGTACATCTTTCTCAGTCAGTTTTTCATTACCGTCATAGAGCACTACATCTGCTCCGTTCTTTTCCAATAATTTTACCGCTCCGATTCCACTGATTCCTGAACCAAATACAAGTACTTTTTTTTCTTTCACTATCATCTGTCTTCCTCCTTACATAGCCATAAGTGCAATCAGGCACAGGAGTGCTGTTATAATTGAAAATACAGCAACGACTCTTGTCTCTGACCAGCCACACAATTCAAAATGATGATGAATCGGGGCCATTTTGAAAAATCTTTTTCCACCAGTCTTTTTAAAGTATGTCACCTGAATCATTACAGACAACACTTCCACCAGATAGATCATACCTACAATAATAATAAATATTGGCATCTGAAGCATATATGCTGCGGATGCAACAAACCCTCCAAGTGCCAGAGAACCTGTATCTCCCATGAATACACTTGCCGGATACACATTAAACAATAAAAATCCTAACAGCGCACCTACAACTGCACATGTAATCGGCTCAATTCCACTCTTTGTCCCAACAGCTACAACTGTAAAAAATGTTGCCACAAGAACTGTCACACTAGAAGCAAGACCATCCAGACCATCTGTAAAATTCGTTCCATTAACAGTACCAATTACAACAAAAAACATAAGCGGAATCGCAAGCCATCCAATATCCAGATACTTTCCACCAGAAAATGGAATCAGCATTGCCAGTGATACTCCACTGTATTTCAACATATAAAACGCAAAAATGGCAGTCACAACAATCTGAAGCGCCATCTTCTGCTTTGGATACAGACCATCTGAACGTTTCATCACAACTTTCAGATAGTCATCTAAAAATCCAATCAATCCAAATCCTAATGTTAAAAACAAAATCGGAATAATCTTCGGATAATCTTTAATATAAAATACAGATGTAATTACTACGCTAAGCAGGATCATAACTCCACCCATAGTTGGTGTCCCCGCTTTCTTTAAATGGGACTTCACTCCGTCCTCACGCTCTGTCTGATCCATCTTAAGTCTTCTAAGTACCGGAATGATCAAAGGTCCCATGATCGCGCTTAACGCAAATGCAATAATCACCGGTAAAAATATCGTATAATCCATAACACACCTCTTCATTTCTTTTGTTCATTTTGCTCTAGTTAGTATACTGCATTTCAGAGTCTTTTTCAATGCCAAGATACGGGAATATATTATCAAATATATCACGAACTACCGGTGCTGCAATGGTTCCTCCATAATATACTCCCTGCGGATTATAAATCACACACATTCCAAGAATTTCCGGATTTTCTGCCGGTGCAAATCCAATAAATGAAGAAATATATTTATTTGCACTTCTGGGAAGTGTCTGTGATGTTGCTGTTTTCCCGCCAATATGATATCCCTCGATTTTTGCATTTTTTCCCGACCCTTCTGATACAACACTTTCTAAAAGCTCCTCCATAGTCCTCGAAGTTTCTTCTGACACAATCCGTTTTCCTTCCTGATATTTTAATTCACGAAGCACGTTTCCTTCCCTGTCCAGTATCCGCACTCCAAAATGTGGCGTCACCCTCTTACCGCCATTTACCAATGCACTGACTGTCGACGCCATCTGGATCGGTGTCACTTGAAAAGACTGCCCAAAGCTCATCGTAGCAAGTTCCACCTGGCCAATATCTTCTTTCTTATGCATAATTGTACTTGCTTCTCCCGGAAGATCCACTCCAGTTTTTTCTAATAATCCAAACTGTTCAAAATAATCACAAAATCTTTCCGCTCCAAGCCTCAGACCAATATCAATAAATACCGGATTACAAGAATTCTGAATCCCTTGTACAAATGTTTCCGCTCCATGCCCACCTGTTTTATGGCATCTGATTTTCCGGTCTTCCACTACCCGATATCCCGGGCAGGAAAACGTATCCTTAAGTGCTACTACTCCTTCTTCCAGGCATGCCGATGCTGTAATCACTTTAAACGTAGAGCCCGGTTCATAGGTATCATTGATACATCCATTTCTCCACATCTGATTTAACGCTTCTTGTTTTTGTTCAGGCGTCAATGCATCAACTGTATCTTGATCCTTTACATTTAGCGTAAATGGATCGTTCAAATTGAATTCAGGCACATTTGCCATAGCAATAATCTCCCCATTTTGCGGATTCATAAGTAAAATTGCCACCTTATCTGCCTGTTTTTCCTCCATGACTTTTTCCGCCATCTGTTGTGTATACATCTGAATGTTGTAATCCAGACTGATTTGAAGTGTCTTTCCGGCGATTGGTTCTATCCTATCTTCAGCAATTCCAGAAAGTTCAATTCCCCTTGCATCTGTAGTTGTCAAAATCCGTCCATTCGTCCCTTTCAGATAATCTTCATATTTTACTTCTAGACCAATGATTCCTTGATTATCTCCACCTGTAAACCCCAAAACCTTCGATGCAAGCTCTCGATATGGATAAAATCTTTTGAAATCTTCATCTACTTTTACTCCTGCAAGCTCCATTTCTCGAATTTTATCTCCGATCTCTTTGTCTACATTCGTTCTAATACGTTCCATCGAAGATACTTTCTCTACCTTTTTTCGAACTTTCTCCTCATCCATTTCCAGACACTCACTCAACTTTTGAATCACTAACTCTGGATTTTCAATCTGACTATGAATAACAGAAATTGTACACACCGTACGATTTGTAGCCAAAATTGTCCCCTTTGTATCTATAATTTCCCCTCTGGCAGCCTTTATTTCCCGTTCCCTTTCATGAAGATCTTCCGCTTTTTTCTGGTAATATTCTGCATCAAAAATCATCAGATATACCATACGCCCAATCAGACCAGTTATCATTAGAAAAGCCGCTAAAAATACAATCATAATTTTTCTTTTATTGTATGTCTTGTTTCTCAATATAAAAAACCTCAGAAGCGCTATTTTTATCAATTTATTATCACACTTCTGAGGTTATTCATTTGTTTTGTGTCTTTAATTTTCTGAATCTGTATTATCTGTTGTGTCTTTAGATTTAGCAGTCGAATCTACAGCATCTACTGATTTTTCTACACCTAAATATGGGAAAATCTCTGTCATGATCTGTGATGCCATAGTTGTTGCCAACTTACTATTTGCCTGATTATCTACATTTGGCTCATCAATCACAACATAGACCATAACCTGTGGGTTCTCCTGTGGCGCATATCCAATAAAAGATACTAAATATTTGCCATTTCCTCTTGGCAGTTTTTCCGCAGTACCCGTTTTTCCACCAACGTCATATCCTTCCACAGCCGCCGTCTTAGCGGTTCCTTCTTCCACAACTCCAAGCATATAATCTTTAATAATGTCACTTGTCTCTTTAGAAATCGTATGCCTTACAAGAATCGGATCTTTATTCTCAGTCACATTTCCATTTTCATCTCGAATCTGTTTTACAACGTGCGGCTCATAATAATTGCCTCCATTAATAAGCGAACAAAAAGATGCTGCCAGTTGAGTCATAGTCACATTGAAGTTCTGTCCAAAAGCATTCGTGGCAAGACTGGCTGTATCCATATTATCTAAGGAATACAAAAGTCCGGAAGCCTCTCCCGGAAGATCAATTCCAGTAGACTGTCCAAATCCAAATAACTGTTGATATCTTACAAACTGCTCTTTTCCGATTGCCTCACCAATCTGCATCATTGCAACATTACAGGAATTTTCCAACGCCTCCTTCAACGTTTGTGCACCATGTCCATCACGATTACTACAATGAATGTCATGATCTCCCACATGAAGTACACCATTACAAACATAATTCTCATTTCCCGTTAGAACTCCAAGATCTAATCCTTCCGACATGGTAAATGGTTTAAATGTAGAACCCGGCTCATATCCACTGCTGATGCAGAAGTTATTCCACAATGAATTCAACTCTTTCACCTTATCTTCATCAGACAAAACTGCCATTTCTTCTTCTGTATGAAATTTAGTCAGATCTCTTGGATTATTTAAATCATAATTCGGGTATGACGCCTCCGCAAGGATCTCTCCATTTTGCGGATTCATAACCATAACCGCCGTATTTTTACTTCCAAGTGTTGTACCGGAACTATGTTCCTCATTAAATTGCGTAATATATTTTTCTACAATACTTTGTACTTGAAGATCGATTGTAGACACTATCGTATCTCCATTCTGAGCCTCTTTTACAGTTTTTTCATAAGAAGAATCTTCACCCAGATATCCATATTCTCTTCCATCTGTTCCATTTAAAATAGAATTATACGAAGCTTCTATTCCATTGCTTCCTACATTCCCTGATACCGTAAATCCAATCACATCACTGGCCAGTGTATTGTACGGATAAGTTCTTACATAATCTTCCTCCAGCCAGATTCCATTTACATTAGGGTAGTTCTCATTATCCTCATCTATTTTTTCAAATTCCTGTGCTTTTTCATAGCTGATGCCTTTTTTTATGATTAAATAGCGACTATTCGGATTAGCTTCCACCTGTTCTTCTATATCACTTTTAGCTAATCCAAAACAATCCACCAGCACTTGAATGGTTGGCTTCACATATTTTTCATCACTATTCATGACTTTTGCATCCAAAATCACATTGTATACTCTCTGGCTTGTTGCAAGCTTTGTACCGTTACGGTCTACAATATCTCCTCGCTTAAACGGAATCGTCCTGCTTTGATATTGCTGTTGATCCAAAACAATTTTTGAATATTTATCTCCGCTTGATGCATTAATATAAGTAATTCTTCCTACCAATAAAGCAAAAGCCAGTACAATACCCACGAAGAGTAATACCAGCTTTTTTTGCATAAGTTTTGTAAACTTTCCTCGAAATTTATTTTTCCTTGGTCTTCTTGCCATTCTACCACCTATTTCGCGTTCTTATCAGACTGAGCAAGCACCCCATCTTCCGGAATTCCTTCATACTGCTTTACGTAATCGCCTGAAGGGCTGTCATATTCAATCACCTGATCCGAGGTTGCATAAACCATCCCAAGTTCATTCATTGCTTTTTCTCTGATTTCATCTAAATTCACAGAATCCACCACAGAATTATACCTTGTGTTATTTTCCTCTTTCAGATTTGCAAGTTCTTTTTGCATAGAGCTTACTTTCTTTGAATGACTCGTAATCCTTGACTGCATCTGCACATAATTCACGCACAGAATCAGTGCAAAAATTGCTGCCACCGCAAGAAATGTCACATAAGCCCGGTTCATTCCCAAAGCTTTTTTTCTATTGTGCTTAACTTGTCTGCTGACATTCTTATTCCTCTGCGGAGCTCGCTCACGTCTCTCCGGCTCATATGATGGCTTTGTCACTACGTTACCATACACATACTGCTGTCTTGCTCTGTTCTCTCTATTCTTTTGTGTATGCACGGCTCGTCCCGTTGCCATAATACTCACCTCAATCATCTATCCACCAATTTTAACAATGTTCAAAAATACGAAGTTTCGCACTTTTAGATCTGCTGTTCCACTCAAGTTCTTCTTCACTTGGTAAAATCGGTTTCTTTGTTATAATACTCCCTTTTGATTTTTTTCCACATACACAGACCGGAAAATCCGGTGGACAGGTACATGGATTCTCATTCTTCCGGAATGAACTCTTAACAATTCGATCTTCCAGCGAATGAAATGTAATAATACAAAATCTTCCTCCGGGATTCAACAGATCAATCATGTCATCCAGTGAATCACGAAGCACATCAAGCTCCCTGTTAAGCTCAATGCGAATTGCCTGAAACGTCCTTTTTGCAGGATGTCCAGATTTTTTCTGATACTTCATTGGAATTGACGCACGTATAATCTCCGACAATTCCCCTGTAGTCTCCACAGGCTTCACCGCTCTCGCCTGCACAATGTGCTTAGCAATGTTCTTCGCAAACTTGTCCTCCCCATAGTCACGAATCACTCGGTAAAGATCTGCTTCTGTGTAGTCATTGACGATGTCTCTGGCCGTCATCTTCTGACGTGTATCCATTCTCATATCCAGAGGTGCATCTTCTCGATAGGAGAATCCTCGTTCTGCCGTATCCAGCTGATATGATGATACGCCCAGATCAAGTACAATCCCATCTACCTTGTCAATTCCTAGTTCATGGAGCCTCGACTTCATATCACAATAGTTGCTCCTTACTATTGTAACTTTCTCCCCGAAGTCTTTTAATCGGGCACTTGCAGCTTCAATAGCTGCTGCGTCCTGGTCTATTCCTATAATACTCCCCTTTTCTCCAAGGCGTCTGCACACTTCATATGCATGTCCGCCTCCACCGAGCGTTCCATCTACATAGATACCGTTCGGTTTGATGTTCAGTCCGTCAATTGTCTCATTTAATAATACTGATTTGTGTTTGAATTCCATATCTTCTCCCTCTAGATACTGAACCCGCTTGCTTCCATATCCGATGCAATCTCTTCAATGTTAAGCTCCACTTCAGCATTCTTTTCATCCCATCTGGCCTTGTCCCATATCTCGGCACGCTTCCCCATACCGACAAACACAACTTCTTTATCAAGTTTTGCATAGGTTCTAAGCACAGAAGGAATCAGAGTACGACCTTGTTTATCAAGTTCGCCGTCTGCTGCGCTTCCCTGAAAGAAATAGGCAAAAGCGCGGGCTTTCTTATCTGTAGTGGTCGGTAATGCATTGAGTTTCTTCTCGAAGTCGTTCCATTCATCTTCCGGATATACATAAAGGCAATTTTCCATTCCTTTTGTTATGACGAAATTCTCCCCTAGATCGTCACGAAACTTTGCAGGAATGATCAATCTTCCCTTTGCGTCAATATTATGACTGTACTCTCCTTTCAACATGAAACTCACCTTCTCTCACCAGTCATGGGAACATCTCTTCACTTTCCCACCACTTTGTACCACTCATCACCACTTTCTACCACTTGAAACCATTGTAAAACACTTTTCATCCTATTTCAAGCACTTTTTCCTTATTTGCATAAAAAAAGAGAACCGAATTTCTTCAGTTCTCCACTTTTTCTTTTTATTATGTAATTTCAATCTTATCAGTATATGTATGTTTTTCTACTGTGCATTTGTTGCTGCAGCGGCAGTTGCGATTTCCTGATTAAATGTATCAATGGACTGATAATTTACTTTTGCTTCTTTTACCGGCCTGCTGGACTCATACATATTATACGCAGAATATCCAATCCAAAATACAAGCGCAATTGCAACAAGTCCTACTACACATTTACGCAATTTATTTGCAATTTTCTCCCTGCGCATGATTTTTTTTCTATTTGCTTTTTCTTCTTTATATCTATCCACTTTTGCCTGGCTCATACTTCAATGCTCCTTGTTTATATTCACTTTTATTATTGTAGCACAACCAAAGCATTTATACAACTACTATTACACCGCCATCATTCGCATACATGCTACTGATTCCAGCTGTATCCAAAACCAGCACATCTTTAAAATTCTCTTTCTTTAACAAAAGTTCTTTCAAATCCTCTGCACGTTTCGGACAATTGCAGTGCGAAATAGCCAATATCTTATCCTGTGGATCCACCACTTCAGCTACTATGCTTTCTGCCATTTTATTCAGCGCCTTTTTCATACCTCGTCCCTGACCAAGCTGATAAATCATTCCTTCCGGCGTCGATCCCATCACAGGCTTTATGTTCAACGCAGTTGCAACAAGTGCTTTGATTCCGGTCAGGCGCCCATTCTTCCTTAATGTATCCAATGTCTCCAGCACAAAATATGTATGCTGGGATTCTATATACGCTTCCACATTCTCCACAACCTGTTCAAATGTCATTCCTTGTTCTTCGCATTCACGAATTTTAAGGCCAATCAGTGTCTCTCCAATAGATGCTGAACGTGAATTAAATACATATATTTCTTTTTCTCCATATTCTTCATGATACAGATTCATACCCAAAACTGCACTATTATAAGAACCACTTAATTCTGCTGATAATGTAACCGCATATACGTGATCTGCATCACAATGATACTTTTCCATATACTTTTCCGGCGACGGACAAGAAGACTTCGGACATTCCGGTGCCTCTGCCACATACTTTAAAAATTGCTTCTGATCAAATGACTCATCATCCACAATATGATGCCCATCAACTTCTATTGTAAGAGAAGCCGTCTCGAATTTACCTGAGGCTTTCATCTCCGCCGTCAGCTCTCCACAGCTATCTATAATTACTTTATAACTCATACTTGCCTCCCGACTCGCCATCTCACGAATATATCAAAGACGCGTGTTCATTTCTATTATATGTAGTTTCTATTACTACATTAGTAATATAGCACATTTATAATAGAAAGAAAAGGCATTTTTATATTTTAATTTTTCTTGATACTCCAAGCGCAATTCCCATTTCCATCATCAGGAATAAAATAGATGTACCACCATAACTGATAAACGGCAATGTAATTCCTGTATTTGGGATCACATTTGTCACAACCGCAACATTTAAAATTACCTGAAGTGCAATATGCGCAAATATCCCCGTTACAATCATATATCCATATACATCTGGTGCATTCTGGGCAATAAACAAAAGTCTATATAAAAGAAGTCCAAAAATAACCAAAATCATAATAACACCGAACACTCCAAGTTCTTCACAGATTGCAGAAAGTATCATATCATTTTGCACCTCTGGAATAATCATCTTCTGTGCACTATTTCCCAATCCTTTTCCAAAAAATCCACCTGATCCAATTGCATACAAGCCCTGTAATGTCTGAAAGCTTCCATCCGAAGCATATTTTTCCGGATGAAGCCACGCAATAATACGACGGAGGCGGAAACTGGAGCTCGTTTCCAAAGTCTTCGATAAAATAAAAATACCCACCGCGGCTATTACTAATCCGCTACCTACTAACATTAAAAATGGTTTTGTTTTCGGATGCATTACAAAAATAAGAATACATGTAATTCCAAATACAATCACACCTGTACTAAGGTTATCCGTGAGTATATAAACACATCCGGCATTAAATCCTCCCCACAATAAAGTATTTCTAATTCCCCGATACGTTCTTGCTTCTTTTCCAAGCTCAATAATCACAACCGGAATAAATAAAATCACCGCAATTTTTGCGACCTCTGCCGGCTGAAACTGCTGATTGCCAGGTAGTCTGAGCCATCTTCTTGCTCCATTGACCGTCTTTCCAAGCGGAGTCTTAACCAGCGCCATCAAAACAATTGATATCCAATATAACCACTTTGACAATTTTATATAATAATGATAGTCAATCGTTGAAACTGCAAGCATCCCTACAAATCCCAGAGAACAAAATAAAATCTGACGTTTAAAATAAAACATGCTGTCTCCTTGCTTTATCAACGCACTATAAGAACTGGTGCTGTATAACATCACCAGTCCAAAACAAATCAAAAATATTAAAACAGCCAGCATACTATAATCAAAATACTGATCTGTATTTTTTACAACTCTTTTGTTTCTTTTTTTCGTTTTTCTTTCTGCCATTTTTATACTCTCCAATCGTTTCTATTATAACGGGATAGTCCTTTAAAAACAACAGCTAATTCAAGCGTAAATCAAATTCCGGATTAATTGCATAAAAGTTTTTGCTATCCAAATGTTCTTGAACTATTCTGAGTGATTCGCCAAATCTCTGATAATGTACAATCTCTCGTTCTCGCAAAAAACGTATAGGATCACATATTTCTGGATCTTTTACAAGACGTAAAATATTATCATATGTCGTTCTAGCCTTTTGTTCTGCAGCCATATCTTCATGTAGATCTGTGATCGGATCCCCCTTCGACTGAAAATAAGTCGCTGTCCACGGTGCTCCGCTTGCTGCCTGAGGCCAAAGTGCAAGCGTATGGTCTACATAATATTTATCAAATCCGGATTCCTTAAGTTGTTCCGGTGTTAAATTTCTGGTAAGCTGATAAATAATTGCACAAACTATCTCCATATGTGCAAGCTCTTCTGTTCCTATATCATTCAATGTTCCAATCACTTCATTATACGGCATCGTATATCTCTGGGACAAATACCTCATCGATGCTGCTAATTCTCCGTCCGGTCCTCCAAATTGAGAAATGATTACCTGCGCAATTTTAGGATTTGTCTTCGTAATATTCACCGGATACTGCAATCTTTTTTCATAATTCCACATATATTAACACCCTCCTCCCTGCCATGGCCACGGCGAATCAATCCACTTCCATTCATCCGAAGGAGTGTACATTGTATCCAATGTCAATGGACCATAATATTTTGCATATTCCTGAAGTGCCTGCACTCGTTGATTCTTAAATTCTTCAAAAAAGCTCAATGCTGCTTCATTATGCGGATGTGTATTTAAAAATAACTTTGCATCATCACACGCAAAGCTGACTGTACTAATCCAATCTAGTAATTCTGCTTTACACGGTCTGTTATCTGACATTCTGACACCCTCCTATTCCGCGGAATGGTTTATCAAGATTTTGAAAAATAGTCCCTCTTCGGAAACCTTTTTCCACTTCATAAATATTTTTCCAAC
>CAKRCL010000021.1 GCA_934307335.1 uncultured Dorea sp.
AATCCCTTCTATATTAATTGATAATGTTTCATTGCTTTTTCAATTCCGTCATTCATCACACTGTCCGTCACATATTCCGCATGCGGTTCCAATATCGGATCATGCTGTTTCATTGCTACTGCATGAGTCGCATATTCAAACATTGCCAGATCATTACTACTGTCTCCGAATACATAAATCTGATCCATATCATAACCAAGATATTTTCTCATATATTCGATTCCCGTTGCTTTTGTATACTGCTTCTGAATACATTCATAGCTTCCATGTCTGCGATCAATTACTTCCAGTTCATCCGATACCTTTTCTATAAATTGTTCCACATCACTTTTCTCATCAGAAAGCAAAAACATCTTATCATAAATAAATCCACCATCTTCGATATATTTTTTTATGCCTAATCCCCATGCTTTTCCCATACGCTCCCGGATTTCTTCGATTTCCGGAAATCTGGACACTGCTTTCGGAAAATATAAATCATCACTTGCCTCTAAAACCCCTTCTATATGACATTCCTTTACAATCGCTATATAGCGTTTGCATTGCTCCTCACTCAACGTGCTGTGCATCAGCACATTTCCCTGATAAATAATTTCCGTTCCACAACCGCACACATAACCATCTACCGGAATATGCTTCATGGAATCCAATGTATTGCAAGATGTGCGACCTGTATTGATAAATATAAGCTGTCCGTTTTCTCTTGCTTTTTTCAATGCACGAAGTGTACTTTCCGGCACTATCTTCGTCTGTTCGTCTATCAATGTACCATCTACATCAAAAAATAATGCTGCTTTTTTCATCTGTCAAAACTCCCTTATCTCGTAATTCCAAAATACTGGTCTATCCCATTTGCTATGCCAGTCACAATCTGCCACTGATAGTCGTCTGTCGCCATCTTCTGATCTTCCGTCGGATTACTCATATATCCCATCTCTACAATCGTCGTCGGCACCTGTGCCCAGTTAATTCCACTCATGGTATCTGTCTCCCAGACACGCTCTCTTTTTGCTCCGGTTGCTGCCACCATCTGATCTAAAATATCTGTTGAAAGTGCCTGACTTTGGGAATATAGATTTCCATTATATGGATTGGAAGCAGTCTGACAGATTGTCATCATGCCGTTGGCACTGGTATTTTCCGAACCATTCGCATGTACTCGGATAAATGCGTCGGCATTCGCATGATTTGCAATCTGTGCCCTTTCCGCATTAGACACATTGACATCATTCGTCTCCCGGATCATAAGCACATCATATCCTCGATTTGTCAATTCTTCTTTCAGTTTCATAGAAACAGCCAATGTCAGTTCATATTCCTGAAGCCCTGATGTCTTACCACTTGTCCCGGAAGCCACCTTTGCTTTCATCTCAGAAGCCCCTGGTCCAACTGGTTCCTTCTCACTGTTTCCTTTTGCCTGATGTCCTGCATCAATTGCAATCAAATGTCCATTCTCCTGAAGTTCCTGCTCCTGTTCAGAATCTTCAACAGTTGTCTGTGCCTGTTGTTCTTCAGTATCGTCACTTTTTTTCTTTTCTATATTTAATACTAACTTATCCGGTTTTTCTTCTTTCACCTTTTTCTCTTTTTCTTTTGTTCCACATCCTGCAAGTGCCACAAGCACAACAAGACCCATCAATAATATTCGTCTCTTCATATGAATAACCTCCGCATGTACCATTCTATCATATCTTTATCTTTTCTTAAGGGGTTTTTTATATTTTTTCGATTTGTTTAAGAGTTTCAACATACTTTGGTCACATTTTCACATTATACTTAATGTCAGATAGTTGAAAAGACAACAGCTATCACCCCTCATAGAAGTGCGAAAGCACTTACTCTCATTCCTTTATATAACTATAACAGCACACGAACCCCCGCAGGGATAAAACCCGCGGGGGTTCGCTGTTGTTATTCTTACACATATGGATTATATAGAAAAAATGCTCCGGCAAATGCTAACACTATATATATCCCCGGCTCCCATTTTCTCTCCTCTACTTCACTATTCACTTTCTTCTCTCTTACTATTTTTCTAACTACCATCCAGAGCACATATCCTAAGAAAGCGCCGAATGTATTTGCGATCAGATCATCTACATCTGTCGCCCGCCCGTTAAATATCTGAGAACATTCAATCATCAACGAAAAACAAAATCCAAGTAAAATAACATATTTCACATTAGCACATTTTTTCCAGAACCATGGTACTAAAAATCCCAATGGAAGGAACATCACAATGTTTAATACAAAACCTATTCCTAGGTCATCAAACGGTTTCCAATTAAATCCACCTTTTATTCCCGGTCTTATAATATCTGCCAACAGACCGATTCCTGTCACTTTGAACACTGCCCACACATACGCCAGAAAAATATACACACCAAAATAATATTTCGCCGACATTTTTTTCGCATTTTTCTTTGCTTTCGTCTCCAGAATTCCTTGATATATAAGGCATGGCAACAACATTGTTACAAGAAGATAGCCATTATACAATGAATCCGTAACTAGATAACCAGATAGCATTTTCATCTTTTTCCCCACACTTTCTTTCATTTTCTTTTATATAAAAACATTTTAATAGATAAATCTTAATAACATCTGAAGGATATTCTTAATATTCTCTTTAGTTTCGACATTTGTGTGTATTTGTTTCTTGAATTATCAGACAAATGCATTTATTATGGGAATATGGACAATGTCATTATATATATATAGGAGGTATTCATTCATGACACAAACTGAAATCAAAGAATTAGTTCAGAAGCAGCGGACTTTTTTTCATTCCGGTGCAACTCTCGATGTAGAATATCGCATACATGCACTTCAAAAGTTAAAAGCATACATTTTAAAACATGAACATGAAATCAATATTGCGCTTCGTGCTGATTTGGGGAAATGTGCTTTCGAAAGCTATATGTGTGAAACTGGTCTTGTTTTAAGTGAAATCACCTATATGTTAAAGCATATTCGTAAATTTTCAAAAGAGCGAACTGTACGGACACCTCTGGCACAGTTCCGTTCCAGAAGCTATCAAAAACCGTCACCGTACGGAGTTACTCTTATTATGAGTCCTTGGAATTATCCGTTTATGCTTACGATCGAACCATTGGTTGATGCTTTGGCAGCAGGTAATACTGCTATCGTAAAACCAAGTGCTTATTCTATACATACCAGTTCACTGATCAGCCGTATGTTGCAGGAATGCTTTGATGAAAAATATGTTGCCGTCGTCACAGGCGGTCGTGAAGAGAATACTTGCCTGTTAAATGAACATTTTGATTATATTTTCTTTACAGGTAGTCCATCTATCGGTCAGGAAGTGATGCGCTGTGCCTCTGCACACCTGACTCCAATTACACTGGAGCTTGGTGGAAAGAGTCCATGTATCGTTCATAAAACTGCAGACATCAAACTGGCAGCTAAAAGAATTGTATTTGGGAAATTTCTAAATTGCGGACAAACTTGCATTGCACCAGATTATATTTACTGCGACCGCTCTGTAAAAGATAAACTTGTAAAAGAATTAAAAAAACAGATTCAAAAGCAATACTCAAAACAGCCGCTTAAGCGCGAACACTATGGAAAGATTATCAATTCCAAACATTTTGACCGGCTTCTTGGACTAATTGACTCCACGAAAGTTGTCTGTGGCGGTTCTTCAAATCGCAATACGTTGCAAATTGAACCAACCGTTATGGACAAT
Organism: uncultured Dorea sp.; assembly: GCA_934307335.1. Taxonomy (GTDB): domain Bacteria; phylum Bacillota; class Clostridia; order Lachnospirales; family Lachnospiraceae; genus Dorea. The sequence continues at coordinate 3,710 of CAKRCL010000021.1, forward strand.
GTCACATTTGCAGATGCAATCATGCAGGAAGAAATCTTTGGCCCGATTCTTCCGGTTTTAACGTATGATTCCATCGACGAAGCCGTCAATAATATCCGTGCCCTGCCTCATCCTCTGGCTCTTTACATTTTTACCGAAGACAAACATGTTGCAAAAAATGTAATTACACAGATTGGTTTTGGCGGAGGATGTATTAATGACACCATTATTCACCTGGCAACAAGCGAGATGCCGTTCGGTGGATTTGGCGAAAGTGGTATGGGTAGCTATCACGGCAAGACCGGATTTGATACATTCACCCACTATAAGAGTATTGTTGATAAAAAGATCTGGCTAGATCTGCCAATCAGATATCAACCTTACAAAAAATTACATCATAAATTACTGCATCTGTTTCTAAAATAATGTATTATTCTTTTTAGAAGCACTATTTATCCTTGCGAAAGATTTATACAACAGACCAGTTTCTATTCTCATTTCATAGGAGAATATTCTAAACTGGCCTGTTGTTTTTTGTTATAATTGGCTCTTTATATCAAGCCATGTTTGATGTAAAGTAATTGCAATCGAAAGATAAGTAACCATATAAGGAGTGATTTTATTATGAATTCTAATTTGAAAAAAATTGTGATGACAGCACTTTTTGCTGCACTTGCATGTGTTGCCACCATGTCTATCCGAATTCCAACACCTGGAACTGGCGGATATATACATCCTGGTGATGCAATCGTAATTCTTGCCGGAGTCATTCTTGGTCCAGTGTATGGACTGCTGGCTGGCGGCATCGGATCCGCAATGGCTGATCTACTCGGCGGATATTTCGTATACGTACCGATCACATTTGCTATCAAAGGACTGATTGCTCTCTTTGCCGGACTTGTTTACCAGAAGATTGCAAAAGATTCAAAATCTCGTTATATCGCAGTACTTCTCGGCGGAGTAATCGATATTGTACTGGTAGCTGGTGGATATTTCATCTGTGAATACTTCCTTTACGGAGCATCGGCAGCAGCAAGTATCCCTGCCAATATCATTCAGGGTGTCGGCGGACTGATTATTTCATTCGTACTGTACCCGGTATTAATGGCAATTCCAGATGTAAAACAGCTCACATACGAGAGCAGATAAGGAATTGAGAATGCAAACTTAAAAAGGCACATAGTCTAAATCATATCGGCTATGTGCTTTTGGTTATCCACAATTTTCTTTTATGGTGCATCTTTTAGAATATTATCATTATTCAACTCATAACATGCAGCCTTATATATTTGATTTAATATTTTTACTATTTGTTCAATAGTTGGATAACACTTTTCTTCTGCTGTAGCATACTGAATATGTAAATCTCTGCAATTTATGCTTCCCATTTCCTTTTGTACAGACAATACATATTCTCTTACATATTTCATAAGCTCTGGGGACTTATGACCGGTTTCTTTTACAAAACGATAACTTAATGCTGCAATGCCTCCTGAAATTGCACCACATACATTTCCGCTTCCCATTCCTCCGCCAAAACCTCCCATAAGTTTTACTGAATCTTCAGGGATTTCAAGGTTCCATGCTTCATTCGCTGCCAAAAGTGTTGTCTCAGCACAATTCATTCCTTTGCCTTTATAATAAGTCACTAGACATTCCTGTACATTCTTAGACATATTGTTTTAAATCCTCCATTGCCTTTTCATCTATTTTGGATTTATCAATCTTAGCATGTTTTAAATACTGTCTCCAGATTAAAATTAATATTAATCCCAATCCTATTACCACACTTAAAAATATAAAGAAATATCTATATCCTGTGATTCCTGAATGATTATCAATCAGATTCCCGGCAAATACGGAAATAAATGTCTCTGGAATAGCTCCAGCTGTGCAGATCAGACCTGCTGCTGTTCCACAATATTCTACCGGCACAGCGCCTTCACTCATCATCGTCCATGCCATAGCATAGTTCATATGGAAAAATGTCAGAATTGTTACAAATAATATAGCAACAATAATTGCACTGGACGGTCCAACCGGTACAAAGAACATTGCAATCTGACCAACCAACATTACAACAAATGCTAACAACATTAATTTTGCTGTTCCAAATTTATCTGCCAGATATCCACCAATAATATTACCTCCGATAGAACCAAATTTTCTAAACACTCCCATCATAGCTCCAAATGCAACTGCTGCCCCCAGAATATCCGTTACATATGGGATATAATAGTAGATTGACAGGCAAAATACATGGTTGCAGAATGATACAAGACAAATAATCCAGACGGCCGGATTCTTTAGTACTTTCGTAATACCCTTGAATGAAACCTTATCTCCTTCAAGTACAATTTTATCATCTTTCACTGCAAATATTGCAAATACTCCCATTGCAATATTCACAAATGAATAAAACAAAATAACATATTTCATTGCCAGTACTTCATTTCCAACTCCTGATGTACCCCAGTTAAAAATTGCAACTGCTACTAATGATGCAAATGCTCCAGCCACACTCTGCATTCCTTCAAAAAAACCATATGCTTTCCCCTGGCTGTCCTCATCTGATAGCACACGAACTGCTTTTACACATGCCGGCCAGAATGCAAATGTAGTAGATACTCCCCACAACGCATAGATTGCAAGCAATCCTTTGAATCCAAGTGGCAGTAAATGCAAAAGTCCACCGATACCTGTTACAATTGGTGAAAAGACAATAATTTTCTTCACAGACATTCCATCTGCTACCACACCTCCAAAGAGGTAAGATACAATCCCAAACACTCCAATCACTGTTCCAAATACACCCATCTGTGTATTTGTAAGATGATATGTATTTAAATATGCATCATAATATTCAAAACGAAAAAACGGTAGTCCGAATATAACGGAACCAGTAAGTGCAAGGATCACAATTGCACCAAAGTTTCTTTGTAAGGAACCTTTGATTCCTATTTTATTTAATACACTGTTCATATTTTTCCCCTATTCCTCATTTACAGCTACAATACGGAAAGTTTCACCTTTATCATAAGTTCTAGAATTAATTCGGATATTATCATAGTAGAATTTTCCTGCATAAACACCACGCTCACAGCCATTTCCATCTAATTCAAAATCATTCCATTTTCCGACTTTTTCTTCAATCTCATCACGGGACACTGTCTGATCTATCATTTTCTCTGCCGCTTCTTTATCTCCCACATTCCCGGTCGTTGAACTTTTCTTATCTTCGTTTTCTGAAACCTCTGTAGTCTGTGTATCGTTTACGGTACTATTGGTCACTGCAACACCAATTCCGATAAATGCAACTCCGATAAGCAGAATTACAACTACAAGTAATATTTTCTTTTTTCCACTCATTTTATACACTCCTAAAATAATGGCAAATGTGCCCCTTTATAAAACTCAGGGGCACATTTTTATATTTTGTCTATCCTATTCTTTTTTTTCGTCTGCAAGGATATTTGTACCATCACTTACATCATTTCCGTCCTCATCAAGAACTGCATCACGATATTTGTCATAGTGAACTGTCTTTCCATTATGGTCAATAAATTCATTTCCTTCATTAGACCACGGAATCCATCCATTGCCCCACTCTTTGATGTTGTTAAGGTCCACAGACTGACACCAATAAGCAATCATAGCTGCTCCCCAGCTGTCTCCACAGTAGAATGCAACTGTTTTACTTGTATCAACTCCATTACTTTCCATATAGTCCTTCAACTCTGTTTGAGTTCTTGGAGTATTATCTACATTATAGAAATACGTTCCATTCTCCTCATCTCCCTGCAAACACCAAACAGCTCCATCCAAATGTCCTGCCAAGTCATGATAGCTGTATCCCGAATACTCTCCATTCCATTCATCTTCACCACGATTATCTGCAACCTGTCCTTCTTTTTCTCCACTTAAAATTGCTTTGATATCATCCATCCAAAGAATTTCATCTGGATTTTCGATTGTGTCACTTCCAAAACTATCAACAGACTCTGGAATAACCAGTGTATTTATATCTGTATCCAGCTCATAACCATTATAATTCCAAGCTACTAATGTTCCGCTCATTGCATAAACTTTTACACCAAGACTTCTTAACATAAATGCAAGTCTTCCTTGTGGCGATGTACCTGTACCTGTCAGAATTACAATAGAATCTTTTGTAATTCCATACTGAGGGCAAAGGCTGTCTCTGAACTCTTCCAGTGAAATCAGTCTCCACTCTTTTGCATAATCGGATCTCTTTTCTGGAACATACACACGTGGTCTTTCGTACGAGTCTGTATTAATGTGAACTGCTCCTGGAACATGTCCTGCTGAAAAATAAGAAGACTGTTTCGCATTTCCCCATCCAACATCAACCAGTAATACTTTATCAAGATTATCTCCTACAACAGCTTTCGCATCTTCACTGAGTTCTGACTCTTTTCCAGTCTTTACATCAGAAATACTCTTAACTGTCTCAGATGGGAGAAATCTGTCATAATTTGTATAACTCTCTAAATCTGTTCCGGCATCAATCATATCATTTGCCTGATAGATAGAAACATCTTTGATTCCCTGCTCTACAAAATAACTTGCAACGTCTTTTGCATGTTCTCCATCATAATCGTATACAATAATGTCTGAATCTTTTGTAATATTCTGAGCTTCCATTGCTCTTTCAAGATATGCTGTTCTCGGTGCGCTTCCTGTATATTCGCAATCAAGCCATCTCTCGGAGAATAACACTGAATTTTTCAGATGTCCACCATTTTTTGCGCCCTCAAGAGCCCAGCCTGCATAACTCTCCTGTGCTCTTGAATCTACGAGTACAGTTTTTTCATCTGTATCGTTCATAAATTCCTGAACTTCTTCTGCTGTAGCTGTATCTACATTTGCCTCTGTCTTTGCCTTAGCTGATGCAGCATTTTGTTCAGCTTTTTCTTTTTCGGCATCTGCATCAGATGTTGATGTCGTTTCTGTCTTTGCTTTTGTATCTGTTGTCTTAGCAGTATTTCCACATCCGACTGTCATGGACATTGCCATTGCCGCACAGAGTAATACCGCCACGATTCTCTTCTTCAAGATAAATTCCTCCATAAACATATTTTTTATAGATCTATAATGATATCAGCGCTTTGAACAAATTCATCTTAATACATCAATTCATCAAAATCAAAGGCAAAAACTTTGTTATTTAATTGATTTTCTTATCTGATATCAGAAAATCAAATAACAGCTTATTTAATCACATTTTTCTTTGTAACCATCTTTCAATTTTTCTTAATGTCTTATCAACAATCAACGAAATCAGGCAGATAATAATTGCGCACTCCATAATCAGCACTACATTATATGTATCCTGACCTGCTTTTAAAAGAACTCCCAGTCCCTCTCCTCCGGAAGCACTTGCAAGTGTCGCACCTCCGATACAGGAAATCAATGACACACGCATTCCAGACACGATGACCGGAATCGCCATTGGAAGCTTTATCTTCAGCAATATCTGATATTCCTTCATTCCCAGTCCTTTTGCAACTTTTGTAAGTATCGGGTCCACATTATCAATGCCTGATGTTACTGCAAATATAATTGGCAAAATTCCATGCATCGTTAGAGCTATCACACTTGGCCATACTCCTAGTCCCAGAAATGGAATCACAAAATATATCATGGCAATCTCAGGGAATGCACGCATTATCGTTGCAAGTTTATCTATGATAACCCTAAATTCCTTCCCTGTTCCAGTAAAACAAAAAAGACCAATCATCAATCCAAAAATAATAGAGAAAAAACTACTCCATAATGCAACTATCAAAAATTGTCTTGTCAATTTTACAATATTATATTGCCCAACATTTCCAAGATGAATATCAAAAATCTTATAAATAGCTGGTTCAAGTTCATTCAAATGAAAGACCAGATAGACACATAAAATCACAAGAATAATAATACTAATACCTTCTTTATATTTTCTCCATCCGTTTTCTTTTTTCATCGTCAAATTTCACCTACATTTCTTTTAACACATGAACCAATCGATTAATCTCAATCTGTCCGCATACAATCCCCTGATCATTCGTAACATCCAACACATTGACTGCATTTTCAATCATTTTTGCTATAGCTTCTTTTAAATTACATGTTTCATGAATGCTGATGCCTGCCTGTACATTCACCGGTTGTACATATTCTTTTACAGTGTAACAATTCAAAATATTAATAAATGAATCATTACCCATAAATTCACAGATAAATTGATTATCTTTATTACATAACAATTCTCTCGGAGTTCCAACGCCCTGTAGTTTTCCCTGATCCATGAGCGCAATTCTGTCTCCCATTTTCATAGCTTCTCCAATGTCATGCGTTACTAACACAACTGTTGTATGTAGTTTTTTCTGTAACTTCATAAATTCATTTTGCAGATTTGCACGATTAATCGGGTCTACCGCACCAAAGGGTTCATCCATAAGAAGAATTCCCGGATTTGCCGCAAGAGCTCTTGCAACACCAATTCTCTGCGCTTCTCCACCAGATAACTGATGCGGATATTTTTTTACATATTTATCCGGATCTAGCCCTATCATTTCCAGAAGTTCCTTCACTCTTCTTTTAATCTCCTGAGAATTCCACTTTAACATTTTCGGCACAATCCCGATATTCTGTCCTACTGTCATATTCGGAAACAATCCTGTTCCCTGAACCACATACCCAATACTTCTCCTGAGGATTTCGGGTTTAAAATCTTTTATATCTTTACCATCTATGTAAATATTACCTTCTGTCGGTTCGATTAACCGGTTAATCATATTTAAAGTCGTTGATTTTCCACAGCCAGATGAACCCAATAGTACAAATATTTCTCCATCACGAACTGTAAGATTCAACTGATTGACAGCCCTGATTCCATCATATATCTTCGTCACGTTCTTTATTTCAATCATTCCAGTTCTCCACACTTTCTTCATATCTGTTCTTCTTTTTCCCTGATATTCTGACTTCAAAAGCATCTCCAATTCTCGTTAAAATAAAATCCGTTATAAAAATCATAATCATAATCGGAACTGCTCCAAGTAATATCATATCCAGTGCAACAGCTCCGTTGCTTCCCATAGCAATAAAGGTTCCAAGGCCGCCAAATCCTACTAACGTTCCAAGACTTGCCGCCGTAAATGTGGAAATCAGAGCTACCCGAATTCCGGATATGATAACCGGAAGAACCATTGGCAATTGTACCTTATATAAAATCATCCGTTCTGTCATACCCATTGCTTTTGCTGTCTCGATATACATTGGATCAATTGTTTTTAAAGCACCACTCAAACTGTTGATAATTTGAAACAACGCATACAAAAACAGTGCACAGAACACTGGGGTAAAACCAAATGCTCCGATTCCTAATTGCTTAAAAAATGTGAAATTTTTTAGAAATGATAATGGAATGACCATGACCATAATTAATGCAATACTTGGAATAGACCTTGCAATATTTAATATTCCCATCACGATTGTATCTACTACTTTATACCGGTAGCACAAGTACCCCAATGGTATTCCTATCACAATACTCACCAGAAGGACAAGAACTGATATACTAAAATGTTCTCGCAACAACTCATAAAACTGCTCCTGTCTGGTATGAAACTCAATCATAAGTGAAGTCTTGTCCATAATTCCCAATATATAGCTTCCACAGATAATTAACATTCCAGTAAAAATATTTACATATCGTATCCAGGCTTTTTTAATATTTTCATTACACTTTACAATAATCGCATAGCAACATAACATGACTATATAAATACTGATTCCAAATGTAACACGATACCCAGATGATTTGCCTTCCGTAAGTTCCTGCACTATTACACCGAAAGAAATTATTACTAGCCCTACATATAACGAGGCAAAGAATCCTGTGACAGCATTTTTCATTTCGTTTTTTTCTTTTATAATAATCAGTAAAAGCAATACAACTGCAAGAGATATAAGAATCCATGCTCTCACTCCCGCAACTTGAAATAAGCTTTTATACTTCATTGGTGAGATACGATTTTTCATTACAATTGCAAAGCTTTTTATTCCTGTTAATGAGAATATCAACAATATTCCCATAATCACAGATGCTCTGTCTATTTTCCTTTTCATTTGGTCTTCCTCATTGAAAACAGCTGCACCACTCACATTTTGTAATACAGCTGTTTTTATTCACTATTTACTAATTAAATTCTTTGATTGTAAATACTCTCTTGCAACGTCAATACCAGATTCTCCCTCTACCTGAACTTTTTCATTCATTTTCACCTGATCCTCCAGTGTAATAGACGTAAACACCTTCTCCATCACCTCCTGGATTCCGGGATATTTGTCCAGTCTTTCCTTTCGAATAATCGGTGCCGGACTATATACCGGACAGATGCCTTTTGAATCTTCTAAAACAACAAGATCATATGCATCTACCAATCCAGATGATGTATATAAATGGCAAATATTTGCACCATTCGTTCCTTCTGAAAGCATCTGTTCTGGATTTGATATATCCACCGTAATATCTTCTTCTGGAATTTTGAATCCATATGCTGCCTCCAGACCCGGAAGACCTGTAGCAAGTGTAACAAAATAATTATAGCATAATAATTTAACTTCTCCTCCGTTATTAATATAATCTGCCAGATCTTCCAGTGTTTTAACATTGTTCTTTTTTGAAAATTCTTTTGTCACTGCCAGACCGTCTGTATTGCTATAAGGAGCATAGGTCATCCAAATCAGATTATTGTTTTCCTTATCCCAGGTTGAAATGGATTCAAAAGCTGTATCCATCTTGCTGTAAAGTGCTGGATCAACGCCTTCAATCAAACGAAGTCCACGACCGGTATAATCCATATATATATCTGTTTCACCTTCCAATAGGGCAGTCCTTCCATTCACAGTTCCCTGATATCCAAATGTGTTATCCGTTACTTCATATCCTGCATCTTCCAGCGCCAGAACCATCATTCTGCCTAGTATTTCACCTTCTGTATCATTCATCGTAGAAACAATAATCGGATCACCCGAATTTATAATTTCTTTTCCGTCATTCACTTCCTCTGCCTTTTTATTTCCACAGCCCGCAAGAAGCAATCCAAGCAATCCTATTACAAGAATTGTACTGTAAATTTTTCTTTTCATTTTCTTTTTCCTCCCAGTTATTATCACATTACATGGCAGCTTTCTTCTGTAATAAGCTCCGATACATGAAATTCTTCTGGATTGTAATCTGCATATTCTTCCGGAATTCCTGTTTCCACTGGATTTTCGGAGTATGCACACCACTCACACCAGCCACCTTCATAAATCGTCGCATTCGAAAACCCCGCTACATTTGCAAATGTCTTGCATGCCGCTGCTCCCCATGAAGCACTACCACAAAAGAATGCCATTGTTTTTTTCAAATCAATTTTTGCCTTTTCCCAGCTTTTCAACATGACTTCCAGATTTCCCATCTGTACATTCGGCGTCATATAATAGTCAGGATAATAACACCATTGTGTCCCCGGAATACGCCCTGCTTTATCCAGATACGGATAACCGCTTTCTTCTCCTATATATTCTTTCCATTTCCGGATATCTATGACCTTTCCCTTATCTGGATTATTTAAAATTTCCTTGATATCTTTCATATGCAGAGCATGGCTTCTATCTAGAATATATCGTTTTTTGTCAATTTTACATGGCTGTCTTTTGACATTTCCGGCTTCTGTAGGGTAACCTCCCATCAGCCAATTCTTTATAATCCCATTCATACAGTATACCTGTTGAATCCCCAAGTACCGGAATACCGTTGCTAATTTTGCAGCTGCGCCAAAATTAAGACGTGTATTTCCATATACAATCACAACCGTCTCTGGGGTCACGCCATATTGCATCGCAAAATCAATGAGTTCATCGTCTTCTTTCATTATCCACATTGGCGGCACTTCAAATTCATTACTATCCACATGAACTGCCCCGGGAATGTGAGCTTCCAGATATTGCTTCGAAGGCTCCTTCCATGAAATTTCAAATATCTTAATATCACACCCTGGAAAATATTGCTCTCCTTTTCCCTGTGCAATATCATTTACCATCCACATAGGCATCATTAATTTTCGATTTGGATACTTATACAAATCTCCATCCCAATTATTTAAATTAAAGTAAAATAATCTATCAAAACCATTTTCACTAAAGTAATTGAATACTATCTCCGCATCCTGTCCATTTTCATCATATACAATTATATTCTTGTCAGGACGGATTCCCTGGGACTCCATTTGAATCTTTAATCTCACTTCATAGTCCTTAATGCTTTCTCTCCACCTTGTGTCTAACCACTGCGCCGAAAAAAACTTTGCATATGGAATATGCCCGACTTTTTCATTTCCATGCTTCCAGCCCATATATATATCTGAACTACGGGCATCTATCACGCACCATTCTGAACTTCTCTGTGCACAGAACAACATTTCTTTTGTTGCCTCAATAATCAATTTCATAGCACTCTCCAAAATTAGACATAATATTACATGTTTTATCCTAATACAACATTTTATTAAAAGCAATTTCAAAAAACATTTTATTCATTGTTTTTATCTATCTATTATAAAATAAATAGATAACAGCTTTTACAGCTTTCTTTATATATTTACTTTTTCTATAATCATATTTTTACATTATACTTTTCAATATTTATACATAAAAAAACATGTTACAATAGATAGAGAAACTTTTAACATATTACTGGGAGGTCTGTTTGATGCTATCTATTACTCTCAAACAACTCGAATTATTTATTTCCGTAGCCGAAACGAAAAGTTTTAGTAAGACCGCTGAATTATTATCTTTTTCTCAACCAGCAGTCAGCTCAAACATATCTCTTTTAGAGGAGATATTAAATACTGAATTATTAAATCGTACAAATAAAAAGAAAATTGAAATCACTGAAGATGGTTTACTTTTTTATGAAAAAGCAAAAGAAATACTTTCAAGTTGTTACACACTACAAGACATGTCTACAAACCGACAGGATGCAAACACCATTTCCATCGGCGCACATAATATTCCTGCTCGTTACATGGTTACAGATGTCATGAACTATTACCGCAAAGAACATAATACTACTAAATTTTTGCTATGCGAAGGAAGTAATGCTGATATTGTAGATTTATTAGACCAGCGAAAAATTGACCTTGGAATCGTATCACAACCTGTTTCTAATTCCAAATTTAAACATCTTCCGATATATAATGATTCAATTTCTCTTGCATTACCAAATACTCCTCGCTATCAATGTCTGCTTATGAAAAAGCCAACACTAGAAGAAATCTTACTAAAAGAAACCTTCATTTGGGATTATTCTTTAAATGATATTGTCTGTTGTTATCTTGAACAACTGGGATATAGAAAAAATGACCTTAACATCATTGCCGAATTTAGTTCAGAGCAATTAGCAAAAAACTCTGTAATTGATGGATTAGGGCTTGCATTTTTATCTAAAATATCTTTAAAATGCGCTGTAAAATCAGCAGAGATTTTAGTTTACGATATTCCGGAGCCACCACATCGTACAATTAATGTCGTATATAATCCAAAAATTCATTTAAATAATGCCGGAAGTGCTTTTATGAATTTTTTGAACAGTGGTGCTTTTGATTTTGAAAAATGTTATAGATAATGTTAATTTACATACATTGTAAAATAATCGGGGAGATAGTAAAACATCATTTTACTATCTCCCCGATTTATATTTTATTCTGTTCTTCTTAGAATACTTTTGTTGTCCATTTGCTCATATCCCAGACTTCATTTACTACATCCTGATAAAATTCCGGCTCGTGACAAATAAGTAATATACTTCCACGATATTCCTGCAATGCTTTCTTGAGTGAATCTTTTGCATCTACATCAAGGTGATTCGTCGGCTCGTCCAGCAGTAATATGTTTGTATCTCTGTTGATCAATTTACAGAGGCGAACCTTTGCTTGTTCTCCACCACTTAACACTCTTACTTGACTCTCGATGTGTTTAGTTGTAAGTCCGCATTTTGCCAGTGCGGAACGTACTTCATACTGGGTAAATGATGGAAATTCCTGCCATATCTCTTCAATACAAGTCGTGCGGTTCTCACCTTTTACTTCCTGTTCAAAGTATCCAATTTCAAGATTTTCTCCTAATTCACAATTCCCTGATAAAGACGGAATTAAACCTAATATACTCTTTAAGAGTGTTGTCTTCCCAATTCCATTTGTTCCGACAAGTGCGATTTTCTGCCCGCGTTCCATACTTAAATTTAATGGTTTTGACAGTGGTTCATCATATCCCGTTACCAGATCATGTGTCTCAAACAAAAATTTCCCAGGAGTCTTTCCATAGTGAAAATGAAATTCCGGCTTTGGTTTTTCTGCTGCCAGCTCAATAACATCCATTTTATCCAGCTTTTTCTGACGTGACATTGCCATATTTCGCGTAGATACGCGTGCTTTATTACGCGCCACAAAATCTTTGAGCTCACTGATTTCTTGCTGTTGACGGCGATATGCTGCCTCAAGCTGTGCTTTTTTTACTGCATATACTTCCTGGAAATGCTCATAATCGCCGACATAACGGTTCAATTCCTGATTTTCCATATGATAAATAATATTGACCACTTCATTTAGGAATGGTATATCATGTGAGATCAGAATAAATGCATTCTCATAATCTAACAGATAACGTTTCAGCCAGGCAATGTGTTCTTCATCCAGATAATTGGTCGGCTCGTCCAAAAGCAATATATCCGGCTTTTCAAGTAACAATTTTGCCAGAAGTACCTTTGTTCTTTGTCCACCGCTAAGATCTGTAACATCCCGGTCCAATCCAAGATCCAATAATCCCAGTGCTCTTGCCACTTCTTCTACTTTAGCATCAATTGTATAAAAATCATGCAGTGTAAGTTCATCTTGAATCGTTCCGAGTTCTTCCATCAACTGCTCCATTTGCTCTGGATCTGCATCACCTAACTTTTCACAGATTTCATTCATCCGCTGTTCTTTCTGAAGTAACGGATCAAATGCAGACTTCAGTACTTGGCCAATCGTCATTCCTTTTTCTAACACGGCATGCTGATCCAAGTATCCTGCATGGACATTTTTTGACCATTCTACTTTTCCTTCATCCGGCATCAGCTTTCCAGTTACAATATTCATAAATGTAGACTTTCCTTCGCCGTTTGCTCCTATAAGCCCAATATGTTCCCCTTTCAAAAGGCGGAATGAAACATCTGAGAAAATAGCTCTGTCTCCAAAGCCATGGGTAAGATGCTCAACATTTAATATACTCATTTTACTTTCTCCTTCTGTATTACACAACGAAGGCTTCGAGAGGCATTTTTGCTCCCCGAAGCCTTTTTTCATCCAATCACTGGTTTAATATCCTGTAATTGTCTGCTTATTTTTCAATATCTTCCATAGAAATCAGTTCCTGTGATACCTCCAACTGGGAGAAACGAAGACCATGATCCTCGTACTCAAATTCTCCTCTCTGATTATCAATCGGATCGATGCGGAGCCATTTTTTCTCCGGCATGAATTCTTTTTGGATTTCAGAGTTAGCTGGCATACGGAAAATGTCCAGATTACCAAAGTAATAGTTCCAACGCTCTTTCTCTCCTGCACGCCATGCACTTCCACCAAAGGAAGGATCTGCAAATACCCATCCGTAAGGTGCTACATAGAACTGTGCCCAATCATGACATCCTGTATAATACTCTGTTGCATACAGACCTGACTGCCAGCGTGCCGGAATTCCGGACATACGGCAAAGTGTGATGAATAACAGTGCCTGTACACCACAATCACCTTTCAGGTTGATTGCACAGTATTCTGGAATACACTCAATTGTAAAATACTCTCTCATGAAAGAATACATAACTTTTGTTGTCACAAAATCATAGAATCGACGCGCCAAAATAATTGGATTTGTCTCATCTCCTGCCAGTTCGTCTCTCAGCTCTCTTAAATAAGGAGTGAATACGATATGTGGTGCCTGCTCTTCCAGACAGAAATCCGGCTGTTCTTCAGATACCTTGGCAGGATCTAACTCTACATAATTTACATGGTAGTCAAATGAATAATCTACCATAAATTCCTGATCTGCTTTCAGTTCAGTCTCAAAATACACTGTTCTCTGCGGTGCATCTTCAGGTGCTATATAGGTAATCTCTGGATTAGATGCATGGATCTCTACATTAGAAACCTGCTCGTATACCTTCGGAATCGGAAGATGTACACGAACCTTGCGTCCTACCTCTTCGAATTCTTTCTTGGCTTTTATCGTTGAACGTATACGAGTATGTACAGTTCTTCCACCATGCTCCTTCATGTAATGTATATTTCCGTTCAGCAGCTTCTGCTTCAGATTATTTTCCTTTTTATCCTCTTGATTCTCTACAATTACACGCTCAGCTAAGTCTGGACGAGTCTTAATCAGATTTTCATAAAATCGACGCTGAAAATGTACCTCTCCGTCAATATAGATCCAATCTGCTGCACTGATTTCTTTCAGATGATCTAACTCTTCTTTTTTGAAATCACGCAGATGACTAGTCATAATCTCCAATGCTTCATCATATGTAAATGGATATTCATTTCCACCCATAACACCAATGACTTCCTGTTCGATTTCCAGACGTTTTCTAAGCGCCTGTGGAATATCCTTCTCTTCCAGGAAATAACGAATCATTTTCTGGGCTCCGGCATAATCACCATAAATTTTTAATTTCAGAACGTCCTCCGGAAGCGGAACCTTCATAAAAGATAAATCCTGATACATGAGTTATACCTCCACACAAACTAATTTATATTACTGTTCGTTCTCAAAACCAATAAATCCAAATCCTGGAACTTCAGGGAGTACCAGTTTCTTTGTATCCTCTACAATCACACCACCCTTGAATGGCATATCTGTCAATGTAAAGATTGCATCCAGATCTGCACGAGTAATGTTCTTTGTTGCTGCACCAAGACTAGCTGCTGCAGTAATACCCAGATTACTCTCTTCTGCCATACATCCGAGCATAACCTCAATACCTGCTGACTCGCAGATTGCATTGATCTTAAGTGCCTCACGGATACCGCCGCACTTCATCAGCTTGATGTTAAGGTAATCAATTGCACGACGCTCTA
The DNA here is from genome assembly GCA_934307335.1 of uncultured Dorea sp. GTDB lineage: Bacteria > Bacillota > Clostridia > Lachnospirales > Lachnospiraceae > Dorea. Next base: position 18,862 of record CAKRCL010000021.1, read on the forward strand.
CAAGACGAAGTGCATCTTTTGAATTGAAGCAGCTCTCATCAGACATAATTGGCACGATAGAATGTTTTGTAACATACTCAAGACCAGCAATATCATGATATGGAACCGGCTGCTCTACAAGCTCAAGATTATATTCGTTCAGACGCTCGATCAAACGAACAGCTTCTTTTGCACCCCATGCCTGGTTTGCATCTACACGAATCTTAACATCATCACCAACAGCCTCACGGATTGCTTTTACTCTTGCAAGATCTTCATCAAAAGATGTACCTACTTTAGTTTTAATTGTATCAAAACCATCTGCCACATGCTTCTTAGCTTTAGCTGCCATAACTTCTGGTGTGTCGATTCCGACTGTCATATCTGTCTCGATGAAGTTCTTGTGTCCACCAAGCAGTTTGTACACTGGCATACCTGCTTTCTTACCAAGGAGATCATAGCAAGCCATATCAATAGCATTCTTTGCACTTCCGGAATGTGCTGCAGTACGATCCATAATCCAGTATACTTTTTCCAGATCAGTAGGATCTACACCAATGAGTTCTCTCTCCATTGCCTTAATGACATCGTTTGTACCGGATAAGCTTTCTCCTGAAATCAGGATAGCCGGAGCACCTTCACCATATCCAACGAGACCTTCATCTGTCTCTACAGATACGATAGCACTGCGAGAATGAGTAATCACTCCCAAAGAAATGCGGAAAGGCTCAATTAATGGTACTTCCACTTGACGAACTTTGATTCCTGTAATTTTCATTTTTCTCTTCCCCCGTATATAATAAATTTATTGGAACACTATTTTATTCTGGTTGGTTTTCCGGAAAATGGCATGCACAGCAATGACCATTTCCACAATCACGAAGTTCAGGTACCTGCGTCTTACAGATTTCCTGAGCTTTATAACATCTGGTGTGGAATACACAACCTGATGGCGGATTCGCCGGGCTTGGCAAATCTCCCTCCAAAACGATTTTTTCTTTTTTATGTTTACGATCCGGTACCGGAATAGCAGATAACAGTGCTGTCGTATACGGATGCATTGTTCTCTTATAAAGATCATCTTTATCTGCCAGTTCCACCACATGACCAAGATACATTACCATGATTCGGTCAGAAATATGTTTGATGACACTTAAATCATGAGAAATGAAAATATATGCCATACCCATTTCTTTCTGCAGATCCATCAAAAGATTCAATACCTGTGCCTGAACAGATACGTCCAATGCAGATACCGGCTCATCACATACCATCAGCTTTGGTCCAAGAACAATTGCCCGGGCAATACCGATTCTCTGACGCTGACCTCCTGAAAATTCATGCGGATAGCGGTTCACGTATCGCGTATTCAGACCTACACGTTCCATAGTCTTCAGCACTCGCTCCATACGCTCTTTTGCAGGAAGTTTCAACTGGATATCCAGTGGCTCTCCAATAATATCACCGATTGTCATTCTAGGATCCAATGATGCATACGGATCCTGGAAAATAATCTGTAAATCGCTACGTGATTTTGCAAGCTCTGAACTTTTCAGCGCTGTATAATCTTTTCCCTCAAACAGCACTTGTCCGTTGGTAGGTTCCAGCAAACGTAAGACAGAACGGCCCATGGTAGATTTACCACAACCAGACTCTCCTACTACTCCCAGCGTTTCCCCTGCATTCAAGGTAAAACTGACGCCGTCTACTGCCTTGATAAATACCTTTTCCTTGGAAAACGGTGAACTTTTCGCAGGAAACCATTTTTTCAGATCTTTTACCTCTAACAAAGGTGTTTTATTTTCTTCACTCATTAGGCTTCCTCCCATTCCTTAGAATATTTAAAGCAGCGAACCTTATGTCCATTCACATCCATCAGCTCCGGCATACGCTCACGGCAGATATCCTTTGCCTCTGAACAACGTGGGCAAAATGCACAGCCCTTAGGCATCTGGTCAAAGCTTGGAACCATTCCTTTGATCACATCCAGACGAGTATGATCCTCATCTGTCAATTTCGGAATACAATTCATAAGACCGCTTGTGTATGGATGCTTCGGACATTCAAATATATCATCAGCAGAACCATGCTCTACTACTTTTCCGGCATACATAACCATTACATCATCTGCCACCTCTGCAATAACACCCAGATCATGAGTGATCATCATTACAGAAGTTCCCAGCTTTTCTTTTAATTCATTGATCAGGTCCAGAATCTGTGCCTGAATCGTTACATCTAACGCCGTTGTCGGCTCATCACAGATCAAAAGTTTCGGATTACAGGACAATGCCATTGCAATCATAACACGCTGACGCATACCACCAGACAACTGATGCGGATACTCGTTAAAACGCTTCTCCGGAAGCGGGATTTTTACAAGCTTCAGCATTTCAATTGCACGTTCTTTTGCTTTTTCCTTATCCAGATCTGTATGGAGTCTCAATGCTTCCATAATCTGTTTACCTACAGTAAACACCGGATTCAGAGAAGTCATCGGCTCCTGGAAGATCATAGCGATTTCGCCACCACGAATCTTACGCATTTGATCTTTATTCTTTTCCAGAAGGTTTTCACCCTGATAAATGATTTCTCCACCCACAATTTTTCCCGGCGGAGTCTCTACCAGCTGCATGATAGAAAGAGATGTAATACTTTTTCCGCAACCGGATTCTCCTACAATACCAAGGGTCTTGCCTTTCTCTACATCGAAAGAAACATCATCTACAGATTTTACGACACCTTCATCCGTATAAAAATACGTCTTTAAGTTCTTTACTTCAAGTAGTTTTTCTGACATTTTTCTTCCCCTTTCTTACTGATTCTTCATCTTAGGATCCAGTGCATCACGAAGACCATCACCAAAAATGTTGAACGCGATAACCGTAATCATGATTGCAAGACCTGGGAAGATACTGTAACTTGGCAAGTAACTGATATAAGACTGAGCAAAACTGATCATAGATCCCCAGCTCGGTGTTGGAGGCTGGATACCCAATCCTAAGAAGCTTAATGATGCTTCATACATAATTGCATTCGGAATACCTAATGTTACAAGTACGATGATTGTTGAAATACAGTTCGGGATCAGATGTCTTGTAATAATATAGAACGGGGATGCACCACTGGCCTTAGCCGCTTCTACATACTCTTTCTCCTTTAACTGTAAAATGGAACCACGAATCATACGTGCCGTACGCACCCAGGTTAAAAGTCCCAATGCAACGAAGATATTCTTCATACCTGCACCTAATACATACATAATAGCCATTGCAAAAATCAGATCTGGGAATGCAGCAAAGATTTCCATAATACGGGAAATCAGTGTATCTACCCAACCACCATAGTAAGCTGCCAGTGATCCCATAGTCACTCCGATAATTGTTGCAATAACCTGAGCAAGAATACCAACACTTAAGGAAATTCTTGTTCCATAAATAATTCTGGATAAAATATCTCGTCCATACTCATCTGTGCCGAGTAAATGCTGCTTGGATGGTCCCTGTAAAATGGATGCATAATCCTGTACAGTCGGATCATATGGTGCAATCAACGGTGCAAAAATAGCAATAAGAACCAACAACAAAATCACAAACAAACAGAACATGGACATTTTATTCTTCTTCAGTCGTTTGAAACTGTCTTTATAATAACTGGAATATTCCATATCCCCAACGGCATATTCGCCGGACAGGACTTCTTCTTCAAATTTTTTCTGTTTATTAAAAATATTAATCTTCATTAGCCCTCTCCTTTCCCATAACGAATTCTAGGGTCAATCAGGGCATAAGAAAGGTCAACAACCAGATTGACAACAACAAATACAAGGGCAATGTATACTACCGTTCCCTGAAGCTGTGGAAGGTCACGGTTACTCATGGCATCTACTGCCAGCTTACCGATTCCAGGAATTGAGAATACTTTCTCGATCAGCATGGAACCAGTCAACATATTACCAAGTTCTGTACCTACCAGTGTAACAATTGGAATCATGGCATTCTTAAGCGCATGCTTCATAATGACAAGAGATTCTTTCACACCTTTTGAACGTGCTGTACGAATGTAATCCTGCTTAATAACATCTAGCATACTTGTTCTTGTAATACGTGCAATACTTCCCGCATAACGGGTACCAAGCGCAATACTTGGCAAAATATAATTTAAAGGACCATCAAATCCGGAGATTGGCAGAAGATCCAATTTTAATCCTATTAAAATCTGCAAGATGATTGCAATCCAGAAAGACGGAGCTGATACTCCGACTACAGATAACGTCATCAACGTCGAATCTATCCACTTGCCTCGGTAGACCGCGGCAATCATACCGCACGTGACCCCTAGCACCACTGCAAACAGAAATGACATCGCCGCCAGTTTTACAGTTACTTTAAAGCAACGAACGATAGCATCAATTACTACCTCTTTTGTAAAGTAAGATGTTCCAAAATCTAACTTTACTGCGCCTTTCACAAAATCAATATATTGCTCATGAAGCGGAAGATCAAGTCCCATTTCGTGACGGACTTTCTCAATAGTAGCTTCGTCCGCACGCTTATCCAACATCATTGCCACCGGATCTCCCGGCACAACATTCAAGAGCAAAAATGTGATCAGCGTAATTCCGATCAGAACCAGAACTGTCTGTCCCAGTCTTTTTAATGTGTATGAAAACAAGGAAGCCCCTCCTTTTTTTATTCTTTTGTGCTGTTTTAATCTAAAACAGCAATCATCTATGACTACTTTTCCTATAATCATAGAAATAGCTACGGACTAAGAGTACAGCCGTAGCTATTTCCTATCTTATTCGTTTTGAAAATCTAGTACTCAATATCTGCGTCTTTAAACATTGTTCGATATGTAAAAGTAACTTCGAAATTTTTCACATAAGGTTTTTTCAAATAAAACAGTGTCTCGTTATAAAGCATTACCACAGGGAACTGCTCATGTGTCAGGATGTGATCTGCTTTTGCGTAGATTTCCTGTCTCTTTGCAGTATCTTCCGTCTGAATACCTTCAATCATTAACTGTTTGAATTCATCATTGTGGAAGAAACTTGAAGAAAGATCTGTACGACCATCACTCAGCGGATATAACATACTATCCGGGTCATTGTAGTCAACATACCAGTTACCAATACCACAAGTTACTTTTCCGGCTTTCTTCATATCTGTCCATGCTGCACTGTCGACCTGCTCAATCTCAACACGGATACCAGCCTCTGCCATCTGTGCCTGGATAGCTGTAGCAATCTTCACTGAAGTAGGATACTTTGTATTTACAGTGATTGTTAAATCATATCCATTCGGATAACCAGCTTCTGCTAAAAGTGCTTTTGCCTTCTCAGGATCATACTCAAACTGTTCTGCACTGTCATCTGCCCCAATCAGACCATCCTGTATGAAGTTGGAGTTCGGTATTGCTGTTCCAAATAATACGCTGTCGCAAAGTGCCTTTCTGTCAACCGCATATGTCATAGCCTCACGTACTTTAACTTCCTTTACTTCATTTACATTGAAGTTCAGATAGTAACCACCAACTGGATTGAAAGAATAAAGTTCGTCTTTTAACTCTCCGTTTGCATATGTAGGATACAGTGAAGAATCCAGATATACTACATCAATGTTACCTTTCTGATATTCAAGGACACCTGTGTTCGGGTCATCAATAAATGTGTATTTGATACCATCCAGTTTTACGTCTCCACCATGGTAATTCTCATTCTTAGTAAGTTCAACACCAACACCTGTCTTATAACTTACCAGCTTAAATGGACCTGTACCATAAAGCACTGTCATACCCCAGTTATCACCGGCCTCTTCACATGCTTCTGCAGGATAAATTGCGCAGTAAGGTGTGGAAAGTGCGGATAAGAAAGGTGTATAAACTTCTGACATATGAATATTGAAATGCTTATCATCAACAATCTCAATACCTGTAATCTCATCAGCCTGCTCATCAAAGTATGCCTGATATCCTTCTACCTTTTCCAATAAAGAAGACATCTTGTACTTTCTTACCATTCTCTGAAGAGAGTACTTTACATCATTACTTGTAAGCGGTGCATCATTGTGGAAAGTAACACCATCTTTCAATGTGAAAGAATATGTCAGCTTGTCATCAGACAATTTAGGCATCTCTTCCAACAGTGTAGGCTCAAGTTCACCTTTTTCATTCGTTAACAGCAAGGACTCTGTAATATTGTCTGTCACCTTCATGATAATGCTGTAAGTATTCAGCTGCATATCCAGCGGTACCTGTGGATCCTCAGATGCCACACGAAGAATCTTCTCCCCACTTGCCTCTGAAGAATTCGTTGCGTCTGCCTTCTTCTCTGACTTAGAGCCGCCACAGCCAACAAGACAGCCTGCAGCTACCGTAAGTGCAAGAACAAGACTAAATAATCTCTTTTTCATACATTCTTCTCCTTTTTTTTCGTCTTTTGGTTCATTCTCATAAATTCTACAAACTTGATCAAGTAAATATCATTTCCCTAAGTTAAGTAAGAACCTTTCTGTATATTATATTTGTATTAATTTGACGTGTCAATAATATTTACCCATTTTTATTTGTTAGATATTAGATTATTGGATATTCTGCCTATTTTCCCTTATATATATTGTACAAATTCACTAAACAGTGCTTTTATGTGAACTACTCGGCAACTAAGTTACCAGAGCATCTGAATTCTGGCGGGATACCGCCTTTTTTCAGGGTGCGTCCATG
>CAKRCL010000022.1 GCA_934307335.1 uncultured Dorea sp.
GAGATGTATGATCTGAAGCATGAACTGATATCTGTACAGATCAAGCTTGAGAATGCGGATAAAGCGTTGGATAAGTTAAAGGAAGAGAACAAAGAACTTCAGATGAAGATTGTTCAGCTGGAGACAGAGATGAAGAATAAGGAAAATTAAAACAAAGAGAGGGGCTGTCAACGGACGGCCCTTTTTACAGATAAATATACATTTTACAAAAATGATTTAGAAAAAGTTAAGGATAGAATAATGAAAAAAGAGATTGAAATTCTGGCACCGGCAGGCTCCTGGGAGTGTCTGGAGGCGGCAATCAGTGCCGGAGCAGATGCTATTTATATTGGCGGCAGTCGTTTTGGGGCAAGAGCGCATGCGGATAATCTGGATGAAAAAAGAATGCTGGAAGCGATTGATTATGTGCATTTGCATGGAAGAAAACTGTATATGACAATCAATACACTCTTTAAACAGAAAGAGTTGATGGAGCTTTGTGATTACATTAAGCCATATTATGAACAGGGGCTAGATGCGGTTATTGTGCAAGATATCGGGGCGATGAGCTTGATTCGTAAGGCGTTTCCTGATATGGCACTGCATGTCAGTACGCAGGCAACGGTTACAAATGCAATTGGTGCACAGCTTTTTGGAAAAATAGGGGCAGAACGTATTGTCCCGGCGAGAGAATTGTCTCTGGAAGAGATTCGTGAGATGAAAAAAAAGACAGGGCTCGAGATAGAGTGCTTTGTACATGGAGCACTTTGCTATTGTTATTCAGGTCAGTGTCTGATGAGCAGTATGAGCGGTGGAAGAAGTGGCAATAGAGGAGAGTGTGCACAACCGTGTCGTCTTCCATATCGAATTGCCAATCAGAAACCGGCAGATCTTATGAGTCTAAAAGATTTGTGTGCGATAGATATGATACCAGATCTTGTAGAGGCTGGTATTGATTCTTTTAAAATTGAAGGCAGAATGAAGCAACCGGATTATGTATATACCGTAACACAGATGTATCGGAAATATGTAGATTTGTATTTTGAAAAAGGCAGAAAAGGTTTCCGAGTTACCAAGGAAGATAAAGCAAAACTGGAGAACTGTTACAAAAGAAGAGGTTACTGTGATGGGTATTACCGAAGACAGAATTCAAAAGAGATGTTATCTTTGAAACGGCCGGAAAAAGATGCGGAACTTAAAAAAGAAAAGCAGAATTATGGCGTACAGGAAAAGATAGAAGGCGTGTTGAAGCTAACAGAAGGAAAGTTATCGGAATTAGAGGTATGGCTGTCTGATATGCCGGGTGAAAAAGTACATGTTGTTGGTGAGAAGGTTCAGACAGCGAAAAGTCAGCCGTTATCTCGGGAACGAATTGATAAGCAGATTCGAAAAACGGGAAATACCCCATTCTTTTTTGAAGGTTTAAGAATAGAACTTACAGGAAATATCTTTTTGCCGATGCAGGTACTCAATGAACTTCGAAGAGATGCACTTACAGAACTAGAGAAGCACATCATTGAAAAATATCGTAGAAGCATGAACTATGTGAAGGCATTACAGATAGACGAAGAGGAAACACTTCGGTCTGAAAAGCAAATGGAATTTCAGGTCTCAGTCAATACGCTCGAACAGTTAAAAATTGCTTTTTCAAAAGAATATGTGAATCGTGTATTTATATCAGATGAAATTGCATTTGAAGAATCAACACTAAAATTACTGAACGAATATCGTAAAATGTGGAGCGAAACAGACAGAAATGTAAAAGTATGTCTTGCAATGCCATATATTTTTCGAGAGCGTGCAATCCATATTTATCAGCAGTATTATGAGCGGATAAAAACATATTACGATGGTGTATTGGTTCGAAATTGGGAAGAACTGCAGTGGCTGAAAGAACAAAGATATGCTGGAGAGATCACGGCGGATTATAATTTATATGGCTGGAATCGAATGGCTATTTGTGAATTGTTTAAGAATGGCATAGACAGATATACGGCTTCTGTAGAAATGAATTATCGTGAATTATCCGATGTTGCGCCGGGGGGAGAATTGATTGTGTATGGGTACCAACCGGTAATGATTACGGCAAACTGTATCCGGAAGACAACGCAAGAATGTCAGAATAAAAATGGCATGATGATGATTACAGATCGTCTGGGAAATAAATTCCCGGTTAAAAATTATTGTAAATACTGCTATAATATAATATATAATTCGGCACCACTTGTGCTTTTGGATCAGAAAAAGGAAATTTATGATTTAAATCTGCATGGTATACGTTTGAATTTTACGATTGAAAATGCGCAGAATATGGAATCTGTTCTGGAAGATTATAAAGCTGTCTTTTTGGAGGGGCATGATAAAAAGATGCCGGATATCAATTTTACAAGGGGACATTTTAAGCGGGGAGTAAAGTAGGTGAAAAATTGGTAAATATTATTATTGAACTATCAAAATATCTGATGATTATACTGATGACAGCGTATACCTTTTTGTGTTTCAGTATTTTTGGATATCGAGATCCGGATAGAAAAAAGAGTCTGCTACGGCAACAGAATGTTTTGATGTTTATGATACATATCATTGCATATCTGGTCATGTTTCTGGAAAAAGAAGATGTAAAGCTTTTGGCATTTTATTTAATGCAAGTGGTATTGTTTGGAACTACTATATTATTGTATACTAACATATATCCGAAAGTATCCAGATTGGTTGTGAATAATATGTGTATGCTGCTTTGTGTTGGCATGATCATGTTGACTAGACTGAGCTATTCAAGTGCAGTGAAGCAATTTGTAATCGCAGCCGGTGGTGTGGCAATCAGTCTGGTGGTTCCTGTAATTATCCGAAAAGTAAAAAAACTTTCGGAATGGAGAAAGATCTATGCAATTGTCGGTATTGTTTCGCTGGCACTTGTTGTTGTTGTTGGAACGGTTTCTTATGGAGCTAAATTAGGATTTCAGGTGGCAGGAATTAATATACAGCCGTCAGAACTTGTGAAAATTGTGTTTGTATTCTTTGTGGCATCCAGTTTTAAACAGTCTATGGCGTTTAAGGATATTGTAGTTACAACAGGATTGGCAGCGTTTCATGTGTTGATTCTTGTTGCATCAAAAGATTTGGGTGCTGCGTTGATTATTTTTGTTGTATATCTGGTCATGCTTTATGTGGCGACCAGACAGCCATTGTATGTGCTTGCCGGGCTTGGCGCCGGATGTGTTGCATCAGTCGGGGCATATTATTTATTTGCACATGTGAGAAATCGTGTAATTGCATGGAAAGATCCTATTGCTTCCTATAGCGGAAGCGGCTATCAGGTAGCGCAGTCTTTGTTTGCAATCGGTACAGGAAGCTGGTTCGGGATGGGACTGTTTCAAGGAAAACCGGATACAATTCCGGTTGCAACATCAGATTTTATTTTTTCTGCGATCAGTGAGGAAATGGGACTGATTTTTGGATTATGTATGATTCTGGTATGTGTCAGCTGCTATGTGATGTTTTTGAACATTGCAATGCAACTTCGGAATATGTTTTATAAGCTGGTAGCACTGGGACTTGGAACCTGTTATATTTTTCAGGTATTCTTAAATGTTGGTGGTGTTACGAAATTTATTCCGTCTACGGGAGTAACGCTTCCACTTGTAAGTTACGGAGGAAGCTCCATTCTTAGTACATTAATTATGTTTGCAATAATTCAGGGACTTTATATTTTAAGAGAAGACGAGGAAGAGAATCTTGAAAGAAAAAAGAAGGAAAGGTTACGAGCAGAGAGAGGCAGAGGAGAGGCTAAAAAGAGAACGCGAAAAGCGCCAGATGACCCGCAGAGAGCGAAAAGAAGCAGACCTGCAGGACAAGCGCCGCGCAAAGAAAAAGCGCGCCCGCAACAAAGAGTTCGCTAGAGTTACATATATTTTTGTGGCGCTTTTTATAGCGATGATGGGATACATTTCTTATTTTAATGTTGTAAGAAGTCGAGATATTATCAGTAGTCCTTACAATAAGCGGCAGGACTCTTATGCGGACCGTGTGATCCGCGGAAAGATTCTAGATAAAAACGGAAATGTTCTGGCGAAGACAAATGTGGCAGAGGATGGGACTGAAACAAGAGAATATCCTTATAATAATATGTTTGCACATGTAGTTGGATATACAGCGCAAGGAAAGGCAGGGTTGGAATCGGTTTCTAATTTTGAACTTTTGACTTCAAATGCATTTTTTCTGGATAAGTTAAAAAATGAATTCCAAGATAAGAAAAATGAAGGGGATAATGTCGTGACTACGCTGGATGCGAATCTTCAAGAGGCAGCATATGATGCACTTGGTTCTAATAAAGGTGCGGTTGTTGTTATGGAGCCAAGTACCGGAAAAATTCTTGCGATGGTCTCAAAACCGGATTTTGATCCGAATACAGTCGGAGAAAATTGGGATACAATAAGCAACAATGAAGAAAGTGTGCTTTTGAATCGTGCAACACAGGGACAATATGCACCGGGATCAACATTTAAACTGGTGACGACATTGGAATTTATGCGTGAAAATTCGGATTATGATTCATATTCTTATGATTGTACGGGATCCATTGAAAGTGGAAATGTTACGATTCATTGTTATGGAGGACATGTGCACGGACAGGTGACTTTAAGAGATAGTCTTGCATATTCTTGTAATACATCATTTTCAAATATTGGAAGATCTTTGAATGCAGATGCATATAAAGCTACTGCACAGGATTTGCTTTTTAATAAAAAGCTTCCGTCAGTGCTGCCTTATAGTCAGAGTAAATTTACACTTACATCTTCCGATAGTGAAGCGGAACGCATGATGACGGCCATGGGACAGGGAAAAACACAGATGAGTCCGTATCATATGGCTTTGATTACATCGGCAATTGCGAATGGCGGAACATTGATGAAACCATATTTAGTGGATAGTGTTACTAATAATGCCGGTACAGTGATTGATAAGAATAAACCGGAAAAATATAAAGATCTGATGACATCTCAAGAGGCGGCTCAGTTAAAAGATTATATGACGGCTGTGACGGAATATGGAACAGCATCTGTACTTGGCGGACAGAATTACACAGCAGCCGGAAAAACAGGAACAGCGGAATACAGTTCCGATAAAGAAAAAGACCACTCCTGGTTTGTAGGAATGTCTAATGTTGATAATCCGGATCTTGTTATCAGCGTAATTATCGAACAATCAGATGGTTCGGCAAAAGCAGTTAATATTGCTAAAAAAGTGTTCGACGCTTATTATCAATAGGAAGAAAAAATTATGAAGTATTATCGCAGACTTTACTGGGGAGAAAACCTGGAAAAGAAAAAAGAAAAGATTATAAGACGACTAAATCAGGGAAAACTTCAAAGAGATATCTATGTGCTGGTGTTGCCAAAGTGTGGGACAAATCAGCTGGAAATTTACAATGCGGCGCTTTTTCTGCAACCGGATTTCCCAAACGATGATTTCTTTATTGTGGGGATTGTAAGAGGATATGAGTCTGCACTGGAACTGGTAGAGGAGATAGTTTCTGAAGTGTATGAAAAAACAGGAGGTGCGGATATCCGTACGTATCTGTTAGAAAGAGAACAGGAAGACTAAGATGCTACATATTTTGCTTTTAGTATTAAAAATAATAGGCATTATACTTGCAGTAATATTGGGAATTCTAATATTACTGATTTTAGTATTGCTTTTTGTACCAGTCAGGTATGAAGTGCAAGGGCGCTGTGAAGGTACACTGGATTCTTTGAAGGGGAAAATCTGTGTAACATGGCTTTTACATTTTGTTCGGGCAGATATGCTTTATAAGAATGGCAGAATAAAATGGAGACTTCGAATTGCGTGGTTAAAAAAAGGAAATGCTAGTTCGGGAGGAAAACGTGTTGATAAGGATGAACATGTGCCGGTTAAAGAAATAATTGAAAATAATGAAGAAATAGATGAAGAACAGCAGCTTTTGGAAGAATTACAACGTGAAGTAGAAAGGCAGAAGGAGGAGTCTGAAAATGAGAAAAAAAAGCCTGAAAATTTTAAAACCGAAGGAGATAAAGAAAATCTGGATACGCCGCAGAAGATATATAAAAAGAGCACGTCTGATCAAAAAATTAAAGAACGGAAGCCAGAAATGGAAGTTCCTGAAAAAGAAAAATCCATGGCAGGTAAGAAGGCTGGAAGATTCTATCAGAAGATTCTTTCGTGGCTTCAGAAGATAAAATGTACATTCCGGAAAATGTGTGATAAAATAAAATCACTCTTAATGAAAAAAGAAAAGATAGAACTTTTTTTGCAAGATGAAGTGCATAAAGGAGCATATCAAAAATGTAAGAAAGAATTACTCCGTTTGCTGCGTCATTTGAAGCCGAAAAAAGTGAATGTAAAAATGGTGTACGGATTTGACGATCCTTATTATACCGGACAGGTTCTTGCTTTTTTGAGTATGTTATATCCGTTTATTGGAAATAGTACTACGATTGTACCTGATTTTGAAAATCAGATTTTAAAAGGTTCTGTTTATTTAAAGGGAAAGATATACTTGTGTCATTTTGTCCAGCCATGCTGGAATCTGTTCTGGTGTAAGAATGTTCGACAGACTTATCATGATATACGAAACTTTAAATTATAAATATTCCATTTCTTAAAGAAATAAAGAAAAATTATAGGAGGAAAGTTTTACATGGCAGAGAATAATTTTAAAGGAACTGTGGAAGCATTATTCACAGGAATTGACGGAGTTGTTTCATCAAAGACAGTTGTAGGAGATGCGATTCATATCGGAGATACGATTATTCTTCCACTTGTGGATGTCTCTTTTGCAATCGGAGCAGGGGCGTTTAATGCAGACAAGAAGGAAAAAGGAGCCGGAGGAGTCGGAGGAAAGATGACTCCGTGCGCAGTTTTAGTTATCCAAAATGGACACACAAGACTTGTCAATATTAAAAATCAAGATACGATCACGAAAATTTTGGATATGGTACCGGATATGGTTGATAAATTCACTGGAGGAAAAGATTCAAAGTTGGATGAGGATGATGTGAAAGATATTCTCGACAGCGTAGAAGCAGAGTAATGATTATTGCACTTCAGACATAGAATAAAGTGAAAGAACATAGGAACGGGATGATGGAATGAAACGAGTCATAGGATTTGCATTATTCTGGGTGGCAGCCGGCATGGTGATTACGATGCTTTTGCCGAATACGTTTGTGACCGTTTTATGTGTGATATTGTGTCTGTTGGCTGGATATAATCTGTTCTGTTGCGAGTGATAAAAGCAACAGTGAAACTGTCATTTGAAAAAATGTCGGAAAAATGTTGAAAATAATACTTGCTTTTGTAAGAATTATCTGCTAGTATATTATTGTTGCGAGTCTGAAAGGACTTATTATGAGCGTTAGGAGGTGCAGTCATGGCAAAATGTGCTATTTGCGAAAAGGGTGCTCACTTTGGAAACAACGTAAGCCACTCTCATAGAAAATCCCCAAAGATGTGGAAATCTAATGTAAAATCTGTTCGTGTTAAGACAGAGAACGGAGCTACAAAGAGAATGTATGTTTGTACTTCTTGTTTAAAATCTGGCAAAGTTGAGCGAGCATAATAGTATAAAAGCTTAGATTCCAGAATTGGAATCTGGGCTTTTTTTCGTTATGAGAAAAATTTGCAAGGGCAGTCCGTGGGTGGCTGTTTTGCTTGTAATATATATAAAATAAGAGTATAATACATTTGTTAAATATACGGATATGGAGGTATCGGATATGAAAGGTTGTATGAGCACGGATCTCGGAATTATTACGATTGATCCTGAAGTGATAGCAAAATATGCAGGAACTGTAGCAGTAGAGTGTTTTGGTATTGTAGGAATGGCTGCAGTGAATATGAAGGATGGTCTGGTTCACTTGTTAAAGAAGGAAAGCCTGACTCGTGGAATCAAGGTGCGTATCTCTGAAGAAAACCATGTAAGCTTGAGCTTTCATATCATTGTTGCGTATGGCGTAAGTATTTCGGCAGTAACGGATAACTTGATCAGTAATGTGAAATATCGTGTGGAAGAGTTTTCCGGCATGCCGGTAGATAAGATCAATATCTACATTGAGGGTGTACGCGTCATTGATTAATCAAGGAGGACATAGAGAAGTGGCTACAAAGACAATTGATGCAAAGATGCTTGCGAAGATGTTTCTTGCAGGCGCGCAGAATATAGAAGCAAAGAAAGAATTTATCAACGAACTGAATGTATTTCCGGTACCGGATGGAGATACTGGTACGAATATGACTCTTACGATTTTATCTGCAGCAAAGGAAGTGACAGCGCTTACTGATGCAGATATGAAGAGTCTTGCAAAAGCAATTTCTTCCGGGTCTTTAAGAGGTGCGAGAGGAAATTCAGGAGTTATTCTTTCTCAGCTTTTACGAGGCTTTACAAAATCTATTCGTGACGAGAAGGAGATTGATGTACCGGCCCTTGCAGCGGCTTGCCAGAGAGCGAGAGATACAGCGTACAAAGCAGTTATGAAGCCGAAGGAAGGAACGATTCTCACAGTTGCAAGTTCCGTTGCAGATAAAGCGGCTGAACTCGCACTTGAGACAGAAGATTTAGAAGAGTTCCTTCCGGCGGTACTTGAACATGCAGATGAAGTGCTTCAGAAGACACCGGATATGCTTCCGGTCTTGAAAGAGGCAGGAGTTGTTGACTCTGGTGGACAGGGACTTTTAGAAGTCCTTCGCGGAGCATATGATGCATTTCTTGGAAAAGAGATTGATTATAGTGCAATTGTACCGGCAGCAGGAAGCGGTGTAGGTGCAGTGGCGGTAGAACCGAAAGAGGAAGCAGATATTAAATTCGGATATTGTACAGAGTTTATTATTCTACTGGAAAAAGAATTTACAGAGGAAGATGAGCAGGAGTTTAAAGCTTATCTCTCATCAATCGGAGATTCTATCGTATGTGTTGCAGATGAAGATGTTGTAAAGATTCATGTACACACGAATGATCCGGGGCTTGCAATCCAAAAGGCATTGACTTATGGTCAGTTGTCACGTATGAAGATTGATAATATGCGTGAGGAACACAAGGAAAAACTGATTCGTGATTCAGAGAAACTTGCAAAAGAACAGGCAGAGGCAGAGCTGGTGAAGAAAACAAGTGAGCCAAAGAAGCCAATGGGCTTTATTGCGGTATCAATCGGAGATGGAATGAATGAGATATTCCGTGAGCTTGGTGCAGACTATATTATTGAGGGTGGACAGACTATGAACCCAAGTACAGATGATATGTTAAAAGCCATTGACCAGGTTAATGCGGAGACTATATTCATTCTTCCAAATAACAAGAATATTATTCTTGCTGCAAATCAGGCAAAAGCTTTGGTAGAAGATAAAGAAATTATTGTCATTCCAACAAAAACAGTTCCGCAGGGAATCACAGCAATCATCAATTTTGTCCCGGATACAGATGCAAAGTCGAATGAAGAGACAATGCTTGAAGAAATTAAGAATGTGAAATCTGGTCAGGTGACATATGCGGTACGTGATACGCATATTGATGATAAAGAGATCCATCAAGGTGATATTATGGGAATCGGTGATGCCGGAATCCTTTCTGTAGGACAGGATATTGCAGAGACAACATTGGAGATGCTGGAGCAGCTTGTGGATGAAGATTCTGAATTGATTAGTTTGTATTATGGACAGGATGTGACTGAAGAAGAAGCAGACGCATTTACAGAAGAAGTTGAGAAGCTTTATCCGGATGTAGATGTAGACGTACACTGTGGTGGACAGCCGATATATTATTATGTATTAGCTGTAGAATAAGAGATATGATCGAACAAAGTAAGATTCATGAAATAAAAGGCGTCGGGGAGAAGACGGAGAAGCTTTTTGCCAAACTGAACATTTATACAGTTGGTGATCTTCTTCGTTATTATCCTAGAAGCTATGATGTATATGAAGAGGCCGTCCCTATCGCGCAGGTAGAGGACGGTCAAACTGTTACTGTCACAGGGATGATATTTGGGCGTGTTCAAGTTGGAGGGAATCGAAATCTTCAAGTGACCACGGTTCATGTGAAGGATTTGACGGGAACAATTAAGGCTGTGTGGTTCCGGATGCCATTTCTTCGAAATACATTGTCATCTGGCGGACCAATTACCTTACGCGGCAGAGCGGTAAACAGGCGGGATGGACTTGTTCTGGAGCATCCGGAAATCTTTTATCCAAGTGAAAAATACGAAGAAAAAATTCATACTCTTCAGCCGGTTTATGGATTGACGACAGGGCTTACGAATAATACAATTTCAAAAGCGGTCAGACAGGTGGTTGAGCAGTTGGATCTCACAAAAGAACATTTGCCGGAAGAAATAAGACTGCATTATGAACTGGCAGAATATAATTATGCGATTCGTGGCATACATTTTCCGGAAGATAAAGAAGTTTTTTATCATGCAAGAGAACGGCTTGTTTTTGAAGAATTTTTAAATTTTATACTGGCAATTCGTAAATTAAAAGACAGTAATAGCCGAATGGCAAACGAATATGTGATACCACTTCATCCGCAAGTGGAAGAATTTCAGAAAAAACTGCCATTTGAACTTACCGGTGCGCAGCAAAAAGTATGGAATGAGATTCAGGTGGATATGGCATCTGAACATGCAATGTCCAGACTGGTGCAAGGAGATGTTGGATCCGGTAAGACAATCGTCGCAGTGCTGGCGCTTTTAAATACGGCGTTGAATGGATGCCAGGGAGCTATGATGGCTCCTACGGAAGTGCTTGCAAGGCAGCATTATGAGTCGATTACACAATTATTTGAAAACTATGACATTCCGATCAAGGTTGTTCTTTTGACCGGTTCAATGACTACAAAGGAAAAACGCAGGGTGTATGACAGAATCGAATGCGGATTTGCAAAGATTATTATAGGTACACATGCGCTGATCCAGGATGCGGTTTGTTATGATAATCTGGCACTGGTGGTAACAGACGAACAACATAGGTTTGGAGTAAAGCAACGAGAGGTGTTTGCGAAAAAAGGCGGCGTACCACATGTACTTGTAATGAGTGCAACACCGATTCCGAGAACACTTGCGATTATTTTATATGGAGATCTGGATATTTCGGTTATTGACGAACTTCCGGCTAATCGATTGCCAATAAAAAATTGTGTAGTTGATACGAGCTATCGACAGACGGCATATACATTTATGAAAAAGCAGATTGCAGACGGCAGGCAGTGTTATATCATATGTCCGATGGTAGAAGAAAGTGAAGCTATGGAAGCGGAGAATGTCACAGATTATGCGAAAATGCTTCAAGATGAGATGGGATCGCAGATTGTAGTTGAATATCTCCATGGAAAGATGAAGCAGGCAGTCAAAGATGATATTATGGAACGGTTCGGACGAAATGAAATACAGATTCTGGTATCAACAACAGTCATCGAAGTCGGGATTGATGTGCCGAATGCAACGGTCATGATGGTTGAAAATGCAGAACGATTCGGACTGGCACAGCTTCATCAACTTCGGGGACGTGTCGGTAGAGGAAAATATCAGTCTTACTGTATTTTTATGACCGGTTCGAAAGCGAAAGAGACAAAAAAACGATTGGATATTTTGAATAAGACAAATGATGGATTTAAGATTGCGAGTGAGGATCTGAAACTTCGAGGTCCGGGTGATCTTTTTGGAATTCGTCAAAGTGGACTTATGGATTTTGGACTTGGCGATATTTATCAGGATGCGGCTGTTTTACAAAAAGCAAATGAAGCTGCTGACTGGCTGTTAAAAAATAATCATGAATATGTCCAGCAAATTCCAGATTATGAAGGAACTTCTAGTGTAATAATTTAATTCCTCCATATACTAACGACGTAACCAATCAAAAATAGTTACAGATGTTACAAAAGGAGGAGTATAAAATGGCAAATCGTTCATCTAACAAGGCAGCAGTTCCAGAAGCAAAAGGAGCACTGGACAAATTCAAGTATGAAGTAGCAACGGAACTTGGAGTACCGTTGACAGATGGTTACAATGGTGACCTGACATCTAGACAGAATGGTTCTGTCGGTGGTTATATGGTTAAAAAAATGATCGAACAGCAGGAAAAACAGATGGCCGGTAAATAAAGGCTAAGGAAATGAAATAGGGGTGTGGCTTGAGAAAGTCATATCCCTCATTTCATTTTTACATTTCATACGGATTGACATTTCGACAGGACGATTTTATAATGAACGGGAATAAATGAATGAAGAGGAATTTATCATGAGAGTGATTGCTGGAACAGCCAGACGTCTGCAACTTAAGACGCTGGAAGGAATGGATACAAGACCGACTACAGACAGAATTAAAGAGACGTTATTTAACATGATATCAGCGGATATGTACGACAGTAATTTCCTGGATTTATTTTCCGGAAGTGGTGGGATTGGTATTGAGGCTTTAAGCAGGGGCGCTGCAAATGCTGTTTTTGTCGAGAAGAATCCGAAAGCTATGAAATGCATTCAAGACAATCTTGAATTTACAAAATTAAAAGATCGTGCAAAGACGATGCAGATGGATGTTTTCGCGGCACTGTCCAGACTGAATGGAGAATGGAAATTCGATTACATATTTATGGATCCGCCATATAATGAGGAATGGGAAAAGCAGGTGCTGGAATTTCTGAGTGATTTGTCACTTTTGACAGAGGATGGAATTATCATTGTTGAAGCGTCAAAAGAAACAGATATGTCCTATGCAGAAAACATGGGCTATACAATTATAAAAGAAAAGTTGTATAAAACGAATAAACACATTTTTTTAGAGAAAAATGAGGAGTAGATTGATGAAAAGAGCAATTTATCCCGGTAGTTTTGATCCGGTCACATATGGACACATAGATATTATCAGAAGATCTGCAGAGCTGGTGGATGAACTCATTGTGAGTGTGCTGAATAATAATGCAAAAACCCCGTTGTTTTCCGTAGAGGAACGTGTTAAAATGTTAAATGAGGTAACACGGGATATGACAAATGTTAAAGTAGTTCCCTTTGAAGGACTGCTGGTAGAATTTGCAAAAGAGATGGATGCCTGCATGGTTATTCGTGGATTGCGGGCAATTACAGATTTTGAATATGAACTTCAGATGGCACAGACGAACCATAAACTGGAACGCAGCATTGAGACAGTATTCTTAACGACAAGTCTGGAATATTCTTATCTAAGCTCTACCATAGTAAAAGAAGTAGCTTCTTATAATGGAGATATTTCAAAATTTGTTCCCGATGTTGTACAGGTAAGAATAAGGGAGAAAATGAAACAAAAAGGAGAGTGTAGATAATGAGCAGCCGTATTGAGCAGATCATTGAAGAAATTGAAGAATATATTGACAGTTGTAAGTTTCAGCCGCTGTCTACATCAAAAATTATTGTTAATAAGGATCAGATGGATGAACTTTTACGTGAGCTTCGAATGAAGACACCGGATGAGATCAAACGTTATCAGAAGATTATAGCGAATAAGGATGCAATTCTGGCAGATGCGCAGGCAAAAGCCGACAGTATGCTGGAAGAGGCTCAGATCCATACGAATGAACTGGTAAGCGAGCATGAAATTATGCAGCAGGCGTATGCACAGGCGAACGAGATTGTTACTGCTGCCACAGAGCAGGCACAGGAGATTCTTGATAATGCTACAAGTGATGCAAATGAAATCCGTATCGGAGCAATGCGCTATGCAGATAATCTGATGGCGAATGCAGAAGGAATTATCGGACATACATTGGATAGCTATACAACAAAGTATGACAGCCTTGTGAATTCTTTACAGGAGTGTTATGACATGGTTCGAAACAATCGTGCAGAGCTGGATATTCCGGAACAACCGGCGAATGTACAGGTTGATAATGAGGAATATGATTCGCAGGCAGAGCCGTCAGATGATGTTTTCCCAGATTTTGATCTGGACAGTGAAGAATAAAGATACTGTGGGACAGATATTTTAGAGTGATATATAAAGATAAGCAATCAGACTGGTCACCAAAGCGGTGATCAGTTTTTTTGCTATGTAGCAGTGAAAGGAAAGGCCACTGTTTCGAATCATACTTCCGGTCTGGAAAATTGCACACCAGCCGCCAAAGGCAGCGTGCCCCATACAAAGACAGTAAAGTGCAGAAAAAGAAAGTGGCGAAGCCGATAGCATAGAAATTCCATTAGTAAGTTCCAAAGAAGGAAGAAATAATATTTGGAAAAAGATATTTTTAACAGGAATCAGCTGTGTTAATGTTAACAATACAGAAAAAAGAATGATATAACCACCTATTTTTACAATTGCTTCGCAGCTGTCACTGATGCAGGAGTCGATAGAGCCAGCGCAACAAGTAATAGCTGTGGGATGAGTTGAAAAGTCAGATATTTCAGATAGATTTTTTCTCATACGGAACAAAAAACTTAATAACAGAGGTGTTCCATATAAAATCAGAACAGAAGGGAGAATCAGATCAGATTTCTTTAATGTTCCGGATAGGATATAACTAATCAAAAATACAGGGCTTGTATTATTACAAAAGGATAATAGGTAGGATGCTTCGCTATAAGAAATTTGTCTCGAACGAAGAAGATCGGCGGTAATCTTGGCACCTATAGGATAACCGCACAGAAAACCGGTTATAATCGCAAAAGAGCCATTTTCAGATACTTTGAAAAGAGAACGCATAACAGGACTGACCAGATGGCTGAGAAAAGAGCATGTATTAGAGACAAGAAGGAGCCTGGACATGAGTAGAAATGGAAAGAGGGTCGGGAGGACGGTCAAAAACCAAAGTAAAAGTCCGGATTTGGCACCATAAAAGACCTGTGAAGGAAACAAGAGCATGGCAAAAAAAATAATCAGGAGAATTAAATGAATACATTTATTTTTCATAAATATAAAACCCTGCTGACAGAATCTTAATTAACCTTATGGAAAGGTTTGATTTTTTATGACAAATGATACATAATGGAAAAAGAAATTGTGACAAGGAGAGAAATAGATTATGGTATTAGATCAATTACAGCCAAAAGAAGTGTTTCATTTTTTTGAGGAGATAAGTCGTGTGCCACATGGTACATTTGATACAAAGAGAATAAGTGATTATTGCGTAGCATTTGCAAAGGAAAGAGGACTTGCGTATATACAGGATGAGACGAATAATGTTATTATTTCAAAGCCCGGAACAGAAGGCTATGAGAATAGCGAACCGGTCATTCTTCAGGGACATATGGATATGGTATGTGAAAAACGTCCGGAATCCACACATGATTTTAAAAAGGATCCACTTCAATTATATGTGGAAGATGGTTATGTAAAGGCGAAAGATACAACGCTTGGCGGTGATGATGGAATCGCAGTTGCAATGGCGCTGGCAATTCTTGACAGCAAGGACATACCACATCCACCAATTGAAGCTGTATTTACAGTTGATGAAGAGATTGGAATGGGCGGTGCAGAGAATATTGATCTGTCAGTGCTTAAAGGTAAGAAGCTTATTAACATTGATTCAGAGGCAGAGGGAATACTGACGGTTGGTTGTGCCGGTGGCTTTGGATATAATACAGAGATTCCTGTAAGTCGTAAGACTTCTGATGGAGAGAAGATCCAAATCCATATTCATGGACTTCTTGGAGGACATTCCGGAGCTGAGATCCATAAACAGCGTGGGAATGCTCATAAAATGATGGGAAGACTTCTCAACCATGTGGCATCGCAAGTAGATGTGAATCTGATCGGTATAGAGGGAGGAACAAAGAATAATGTTATTTCCAGTGATTGTACAGCACAGATTTTAGTTGCAAAAGAAGATGTCAAAAAAGTGACTGGTTTGATTGTGGGATTAAAAGAAATCTGGAATAAAGAATTTCTTGGAAAAGAGCCGGGACTTAAAGTAGATGTAGATGAAGAGAGTGCAATTCAAGTGTCTGTAATGGATGCAGAAAGTACAAAACGTGTGATCACATATTTTGTCATCTGCCCGAACGGAGTACAGTGTTATGACCGTGAATTAGACGGACTTGTTGAGACATCACTGAATCTTGGAATTGTTGAGACTACAGAGAATGCTGTGAAACTGGAGAGCCTTGTAAGAAGTTCTATGGAGAGCAAAAAAGCAGATATGAAAGAAGTTCTGGATACGTGTGCACAGGCTGTTGGAGCTAAGGGGAGTGCTCAGGGAGGTTATCCGGCATGGGAGTACAAAGTAGATTCACAGCTTCGAAAAGTTATGGTAGAGACATTTGTTGAGCAGTATGGAAAAGAACCGGTTGTGTCAACAATTCATGCCGGACTGGAATGCGGACTGTTCCTTGGAAAGAAACCAGATTTAGATTGTGTATCAATCGGACCAGATCTTCTGGATATTCATTCCTTTAATGAAAAGCTGGATATTGCATCTACGCAGAGAACATGGGAATATGTAAAAGCAATTCTTGCAAAATTAAAATAATTAACTGAAAAACAGAATGAGACAGAAACTTTCGATTGTCGTGCTGATAAAAATACAGTGAAGACATTTGAAAAGGAGAAAATTTAATGAGATTACCAGAGACTTTTGAAAAGAAGATGAGAGAACTTCTGAAAGAAGATTTTGATGATTATATAGCATGTTATAAAGAACCGCGTTATTATGGACTTCGCGTTAATACCAATAAGATATCGGTGGAGGAATTTAAGAAAATCTGTCCTTTTGAGATTGAACCGATTCCTTGGATCGAGAATGGATTTTATTATGATGGAGAGCATGTAACACCGTCTAAACATCCATATTATTTTGCCGGATTATATTATCTGCAGGAGCCAAGTGCTATGACACCGGCGAACAGACTTCCGATAGAGCCTGGAGATAAGGTCCTGGATGTGTGTGCGGCTCCTGGCGGGAAGGCAACAGAGCTTGGTGCGAAATTACAGGGAAAAGGTGTTCTTGCAGCCAATGATATTAGCAATTCCAGAGCAAAAGGATTATTGAAAAATATTGAAGTGTTCGGAATTGGAAATGTGCTCGTTTTAAGCGAAGAGCCGGGAAAGATGGAAGATTATTTTACAGAATATTTTGACAAAATTCTGATTGATGCACCGTGTTCCGGAGAAGGAATGTTCCGAAAGGATAAAAAGATGGTGTCAGCATGGGAAGAACATGGGCCGGATTTTTTCTGTAACATTCAAAAGAGTATTATTTTACAGGCGGCGCGTATGTTAAAGCCAGGTGGAATGATGCTCTATTCCACTTGTACATTTGATCCGCGGGAGAATGAGCAGGTGATTGAACATCTTTTGAAGACTTATCCGGAATTCCAGATTATGAAGATTGCTCCATATGATGGATTTGTTCAAGGAATGCCGGAAGTAACAGAATCTGAAAATCCGGATCTTTCAAATACTGTCCGGATCTTTCCACATAAGATGCGTGGAGAAGGACACTATCTGGCGCTTGTCCGAAAGGGTGAACTTAAAGAACGTACAGAGTGTGAATCAGGCAGCGGAAAATCCAAAAAGAAGATCCCGGAGGAACTGGAAGAATTTTTAACTGATGTAAAGAAAGATATTCAAACAGAGCTTCTGGATATTCACGGAGAGAGGGTTTATGTGATGCCTGCGGGACTTCCGGATCTAAAGGGACTTCGATTTTTACGAACCGGACTGCTTTTAGGTGAACTTAAGAAAAAGCGTTTTGAGCCAAGTCAGGCGTTTGCCATGACATTAAAAAAAGAAGACTATGAGAAGATTATAGATCTGCCGCTGGCAGATGAACGTGTCAGCCGTTATTTAAAAGGGGAGACTTTGGATGTCGATGATCTTGTGCCGGTAAAGGCAAAAGGCTGGTATCTGGTCTGTGTAGATGGATATCCACTTGGCTGGGGAAAGCTTGCAAATGGTACGTTGAAGAATAAATATCTGCCAGGCTGGAGACTAAATTCATGATCCGGCTGGATAAATACCTGTCAGAGATGGGAGCCGGAACGAGACAGGAAGTAAAACAGTATATCCGGAAAGGGCGTGTGATGGTGGACGGTGAAACCGCGCTGCGCCCGGAGATGAAAGTTGACGAGACAAAAGTGTGTGTGACATTGGATGAACATAAGATTGGTTATGCATCTTATGTATATTATATGATGAATAAACCTGCCGGAGTTGTATCGGCAACTGAAGATAAAAAGGAGAAAACAGTTATTGACCTGATTGAAGGGCAGAAACGAAAAGATCTGTTCCCGGTGGGAAGACTGGATAAAGATACGGTAGGACTGTTATTGATCACAAATGATGGAGCACTTGCGCATCGACTACTTTCGCCTAAGCATCATGTGGACAAATGTTATTTTGCAAAAGTGCAAGGAAAGGTAACAAAAGAGGATATCCATGCATTTGAAAAAGGGGTTGATATTGGAACACCTGAGGAACCGGAGATGACGATGCCTGCAAAGCTTGAAATCATAAACAGTGATGAAATTTCAGAAATCCGATTAACGATTCAAGAAGGAAAGTTTCATCAGGTGAAGCGGATGTTTCAGGCGGTTGGAAAAGAAGTTATCTATCTAAAAAGAGAACGCATGGGAAGTCTTTGCCTGGACGAGTCACTAGAAGAGGGCGGCTATCGTATGCTGACCGAAGAAGAACTGAAAAATTACGAGGTATTATAGATGTCACAGGGATTTTTGCCAATATGTAAAAAGGATATGAAAGAGCGTGGTTGGGAACAACTGGATTTTGTATATATTTCCGGAGATGCATATGTAGACCACCCGTCTTTTGGTCCGGCGGTCATTATGCGTCTTTTGGAAGATTATGGATACAAAGTCGGCATTATTTCACAACCGGACTGGAAAGATAAGAATAGTATTACAGTACTGGGAGAACCGAGACTGGCATTTTTAGTATCAGCAGGAAATATGGATTCTATGGTCAATCATTATTCTGTATCGAAAAGACGAAGAAGTACAGATGCCTATACGCCCGGAGGTGTGATGGGAAAACGACCAGATTATGCGGTGACAGTTTATGGCAATCTGATCCGACAGGTCTATAAAAAGACTCCGATCATTCTTGGAGGAATCGAGGCAAGTCTTAGACGACTGGCGCATTATGATTATTGGTCTAATAAATTAAAACGGTCAGTGCTATTAGATTCGGGAGCAGATATGATTTCTTATGGAATGGGAGAACATTCGATTATTGAAATCGCAGAGGCTTTGGACAGTGGACTTGATATTCAGGATATTACTTATATACCGGGAACGGTCTGTAAAGTAAAGAATTTAGACAGTGTTTATAAACCGATTATTTTACCTTCGTACGAAGAGTTGAAGTCTGACAAGATGAACTATGCCAGAAGTTTTTATACGCAGTATTGTAATACGGATCCATTTTCTGGAAAATGTCTTGTCGAGCCATACAGTGACCATTTATATGTTGTACAGAACCCGCCGGCAAAACCTCTTACGCAGGATGAGATGGATCTTGTTTATGGACTTCCATATAAGAGAACCTATCATCCAAGTTATGAAGAAGCTGGTGGAGTTCCGGCGATCAAAGAGATTAAATTCAGCTTGATCAGTAATCGTGGGTGCTTTGGAGGATGTAATTTTTGTGCACTTACATTTCATCAGGGAAGAATTGTACAGACGCGAAGTCACGAATCATTGATTGCGGAAGCAAAAGAAATGGTAAAGGATAAGGATTTTAAAGGTTACATCCATGATGTAGGTGGACCGACTGCCAATTTCCGGGCACCATCCTGTGATAAGCAGTTAAAATGTGGAGTGTGCAAGGAAAAGCAGTGCCTGTTCCCAAAGCCATGTAAAAATATGAAAGTAGATCATAGAGATTATGTGGCATTACTTCGAAAATTACGAAAGATACCGGGTGTAAAGAAAGTGTTTATCCGTTCGGGAATCCGATTTGATTATGTGATGGCGGATAAAGATGATACCTTTTTAAAGGAACTTTGTCAGTATCATATCAGCGGACAATTAAAGGTCGCACCAGAGCATGTGGCGGATGCGGTTCTGGAAAAGATGGGAAAGCCTGAAAATTCCGTTTACAAAGGCTTTGTAGAAAAGTATAAAAAAATGAACCAGAGACTTGGTATGGATCAATATCTGGTACCATATCTAATGTCTTCGCATCCAGGTTCTACATTAAAAGAAGCAATTACACTTGCTGAACATTTACGTGATCTTGGTTATATGCCGGAACAGGTACAGGATTTTTATCCGACGCCGTCGACCATTTCTACCTGTATGTATTATACAGGGGTTGACCCGCGAACGATGAAACCGGTCTATGTGCCGAAGAATCCGCATGAAAAAGCAATGCAAAGAGCACTCATTCAATATCGAGATCCGAAAAATTATGACCTTGTCATGGAAGCACTGAGAAAGGCCGGACGTATGGATCTGGTCGGATTTGATTCCAAATGTCTGATCCGGCCGAGAAAGCTAAAAACTGAGAAATACAAAACAGAGAAACATAAAATAGAGAAACATAAAACGGAGAAGCATAAAACTCGCACAGGAAATGAAAGACGTCGCAAGAGGTGATGAATATGACAAAAATAGCATTGGTTACAGGAGCATCTTCCGGACTGGGAAGAGAATTTGCAAGGCAGATTCCGAAACTTTATAAAAATCTGGATGAAATCTGGGTTGTTGCAAGAAGAGCAGACCGTTTGAAAGAACTGGAGAAGAAGCTGGAAATTCCAGTGCGTGTTTTTGATGGAGATTTGAATCAGGAGTACATTTATAAAAAACTCGGAATAGCACTTGTGAAGTCCCATGCGGATATCCGAATGTTGGTAAATGCAGCTGGATATGGAAAAATCGGTTCTTTTTATGAATATGGGAAGAAAGAAGAGCTTGGTATGGTTGATCTGAATTGTCGTGCACTTACGAGGATGACAGGTCTGTGCCTTCCATATATGCACTGTGGCAGCAGAATTGTAAATCTGGCATCGGCAGCAGCTTTTGGACCACAGCCGGGATTTGCAGTATATGCCGCAACAAAATCTTATGTATATAGCTTGTCTATGGCACTTGGTCGTGAGCTTAAAGGCCGGGGGATTTATGTAACTGCAGTGTGTCCGGGACCAGTAGATACAGAATTTTTTGATCATACAGGAAAAGAAGCCTCAAGTGTTAAGAAGAAACTACGTGCAGATGCGAGAAAAGTTGTAAAGAAAGCACTGATCGACAGCGCTAGAGGCAGAAAAACTTCTGTTTACGGACTTCCGATGAAGGCAGCATGGGCGGCATCAAAAGTTGTACCGGACAGTTTAATCGCTGCACTTATGGATACATTTTTGTAGGAGGTTCATATGAAGAAAAAAGAAAAAGGACAGCTGGGGTATATTAAGTGGAAGAAAGGAAAATATCTCGCAGGAACCATTGCGGAATTTTCAGTTGTAATTGCATTGGTCGTATTAGGCTATGTGCAGACGAAGACAAGACTGAATATGTTGACTTTATTTGCTATTCTTGGCTGCCTTCCGGCTTCAAAGATGCTGGTGGAATTTATTGCTATGGCGCCACATCAGAGTATTGAAAATGAAAAGTATAAAGAAATTGAAACAAACGCAAGACTTTTGACCCGCATGTATGATCTGATCATTACAAATCCGGAAAAAGTCATGCCGGTAGATGCAATTGTTGTATCCGGACATACAGTAATTGGTTATACGTCTAGTGATAAAACAGATGAAGTTCGATGTTCCAGATATTTGAAAGATATGCTAAATGCAAATCATCATGAAAAAATGACAGTTAAAATTTTTCACGATTATAAGGCATTCTTAAGTCGTGTGGAGGGAATGAATAATATAGTTGAAGTCGGACATACAGAGAACGGACGTGCAGATCGTGCGGTTCGCAAACTGATTTTGTCCACTTGTATGTAAAATTATGAGAGAAACGATTATAAAAGAAAATGAATCAGGTCAGAGACTGGATAAATATTTAAAAAAATATCTTCCGGAAGCACCAGGAAGCTTTCTGTATAAGATGCTGCGAAAAAAGAATATTATATTGAACGGGAAGAAGGCAACCGGACAGGAAAAGCTTGCGCCGGGAGACAACGTAAAATTTTTCCTTGCGGAAGATACCATTGATAAATTTGCCGGAAAACCTAGTAAAAACGAAACGTATCCGATAAAATCGGATTTAAAAATTATCTACGAGGATTCCAATATTCTTTTGGTTAACAAACCGGTGGGAATGTTGTCGCAGAAAGCAAAAAAAGATGATCTTTCTCTTGTAGAATATGTAATCGGTTATTTGCTTTCTTCGGGAGCGCTTAGTAAAGAAGAATTGCAGACATTTCATCCAGGTATCTGTAATCGTCTGGATCGTAACACAAGTGGCATGGTGGTGGCAGGAAAAAGCCTGGCCGGACTACAGATCATGGGTGATGCATTTAAAGAACGTTCACTTAAGAAGTATTATCTTTGTATTGTAAAAGGCTGTATCAAGGAGACAACTCACATTCGAGGGTATTTGAAAAAAGATGAAAAGACAAATAAAGTGACAATTAGCAAAAATATTTCAGAAGATGCGTCTGTAATTGAGACAGAATATACTCCGATAGCTTATAATAAAGATATGACACTTTTAAAAGTCCATCTGATTACAGGACGAACACATCAGATTCGTGCGCATCTGGCAAGTATCGGTCATCCTTTGCTTGGAGATTACAAATACGGAGATTCTTCCTGGAATCGGCGGTTTGAAAGATCTGGAGTAAAGGCACAGATGTTACATTCCTACGAACTTCATTTCGCACAGATGCCAGAGCCTCTTGAAAATCTTTCCGGTAAAGTCTTTCAGGCACAGGTTCCGGGCAAATTTTATCATTTAATTGAGGAGACAGCATGGGAACATGGAACTCAAGAGGCCTTAGGGGTTCTACATTAGAAGAGATGGTCAATTGGACCAATGAACATTATCTGGAAAAAGGACTGGCATTGATACAGAAAATTCCGACCCCAATTACTCCGGTGCGTATGGATCAGGATCACAGACAGATTACACTTGCATATTTTGAAAAACGAAGTACTGTTGATTATATTGGAGCAGTTCAAGGAATTCCGGTATGTTTTGATGCAAAAGAATGTGTAGCAGATACTTTTCCGCTGCATAACATCCATGAGCATCAAGTAACTTTTATGAGTCAGTTCGAAAAGCAGGATGGAATTTCATTCATATTAATCTATTATTCAGAACGAAATGAGCTTTATTACATGAGATTTCGGGAAATGTTAAAGTTCTGGAATCGGGCGAAAGACGGAGGACGTAAAAGTATTCGGTATGAAGAACTAGATCCTCGTTTCTTTATGAAACCGAAAAATGGATATTATATCCCATATCTGGAGTGTATGAATCTGGATCTTGAGCTTCGCGAGGAAGCTTGACAAAGTGTCTGGAAATGCGTATAATGCAATAAGGTTTTAATATGGTAGCACGTTAAAGTGCAGGAGGAATGACTATGGAAAAATTACTTCACACTCCTGAGGGAGTCCGAGATATTTATAATGTCGAGTGCGGAAAAAAGCTTGCATTGGAAAATCGACTGAAAAAGACACTGCATTTATTTGGATACCATGATATTCAGACTCCGACATTTGAATATTTTGATGTGTTTCGAAAAGAAATTGGAACGACACCGTCTAAGGATCTGTATAAGTTTTTTGACAAAGAAGGAAACACACTGGCACTGAGACCAGACATTACTCCGTCAATTGCGCGTGTAGCTGCTACATTATTTGGCGAAGAAGATCTTCCGATTCGTTTGTGTTATACAGGAAATACATTTATCAATCATTCGAACAATCAGGGCCGTCTAAGAGAAGTAACCCAGATGGGAGCCGAGCTGATCGGTGATGATTCTGTTGAGGCGGATGCAGAGATGCTTGCCATGGTCATTGATGCTATGCTTGCAATCGGATTAAAGGAGTTCCAGTTGAATGTGGGACATCTTGGATTTTTCCAGAGCCTGATCGAAGATGCAGCGCTTGATGAAGATGCAAAAGAGCGTGTCGTAGAATTGATCAATAATCGGAATTATTTTGGAGTTGAGGAATATTTAGACAGTATCATGGTAAAGAGAAGCTCAAAGGAAGCATTTGCTGCACTAGGAGATTTAGTCGGTGGAGTAGAAGTACTTGCACAGGCCAAGAATATTGCTCCAAATTCCAGCGCAATTATGGCTGTAAAACGTTTAGAGAAAATTTACGATATTCTGACACTTTACGGAGTTGAGAAATTTGTAACTTTTGATCTGAGTATGACAGGTAATTACGGATATTATACCGGAATTATTTTCCGTGGTTATACATTTGGAACGGGAGATGCAGTCGTGAAAGGTGGTCGATATGATCATTTGCTTGAAAAGTTTGGAAAGTCTTCAGCTTCAATTGGTTTTGCGATTGTAATTGATGAATTGATGAATGCACTTGTACGTCAGAAAATACGTATTGTGTACACAAGAAAGAATGTCATTATTCTTTATGATGAAGGACGTTCAAAAGATGCAATCAAGCTTGCGAAAGATTTCAGGACAAAAGCAAAGAATACAGAACTTGTAAAGAAATCTCCGGAGAAACTTCTGAATGATTATATTCGGTATGGAAAAGAGTATTATGCAGGAAGTCTTATCTATATTAAGAAAAGCGGCGAGATTACAATGGTAAATCTTGTGACCGGAGAACAGAAAGACGTAAACAAATAATTGTGTGACAGAAGTTCGGATAGGAGATTGACTATGAGATATTTGACATTTGCCCTTGGAAAAGGGCGTCTTGCCAATCAGACACTGGAGTTATTCGAAAAGATTGGTATTACATGCGAAGAGATGAAGGATAAGAATTCCAGAAAGCTGATTTTTACAAATGAAGAACTAAAGCTTCGTTTCTTTCTTGCAAAGGGGCCGGATGTGCCAACATATGTTGAGTACGGGGCAGCGGATATTGGAATTGTAGGAAAGGATACAATTCTGGAGGAAGGACGTAAAGTTCATGAAGTTTTGGATCTTGGATATGGAAAATGTAAAATGTGTGTCTGTGGATATAAGGAAGCAGCGTCTCTTTTACAGCATCATGAA
>CAKRCL010000023.1 GCA_934307335.1 uncultured Dorea sp.
GCTGTTATTTACAGTCAGAATCCAGAAAAATATTCAATCATTGGAAAAGCCTATGGAGTAAGAGTTCTCACAATGAAAGGAGAGCCTAAGATTAATAACATTATCAAGGCTTGCGATATCTGTCCGGTTGTGCAAAGCAAATCATATGAGACTATTTGTAACGATCAGGAACGAGTGACTTTAAAGATTTATGAGTCACACGCAGTGGATCAGTACATAAAGGAGGCAGAAGGAACATTTCTTGGAAATGTTGTATTGCTGCTCCCGTCGGGATTAAAAAAAGGTGCTTCCATCGAAGTGGAATTTAAGCTTGATAAAAGTGGTCTCCTCTCAGTGATGGCAAAAGAGAAGGAAAGCGGTCGCAGTGTTGCAGCATCATTTGAACCGGAAGGAGTAGTGGATTTCAGACCTGTGGAAGAACAAAGAGCAGAGATTGAGAAATTTCTGGAAAACATGGGATAGAAGGAGGAAAAAAATGGAAAAATACGAAGGCCTGACAGTTCAGGTAAATGAAAAGAATCAAAAATACAAAATCACTCTTGCTGGCTATGATACTAAGTACCGCAAAGCAATGATCATCAGTGATACAGGACAGACCGGTTTGACAAAAAAGGAAAGAGAAGAACGCAAGGTATCGGTTGTCTATCCGACTGGAAGCACTGAAGAAGAAAGAAATAATATTGTAAAATACATAAACACTCAGGGATTCCAGATTATTCAAGCAGTACTTGGAGCCTGTGCTCTCGCAGAGTTTTATACATGCCAGAACAGACTTCACGGTGGCGACAAGAACACCATCACTGTGGAGACATACGGAACATATACCGATATCAGCCTTGTACAATGCGAAGGAACAAACTATCGTATCCAGGATAAAGAACGCATTTTGGAGGGCAGTGACGATCCGGAAAGAGAAGCTACAGCGGCTTATCGCACGGCAGCCGGAATTAACCGCATGAGACAGAAACACAAGATTCAGAAATGTAAAGTATTGCTTGCAGGTGATTTCTGGAATGTTTTTTCACACGTTGAATATGTCAAAGAGAAGCTGACGGACGTAACGGTGTATGCATATAAACCGTCACATGCACTTGTGCTTGGCGGCTGCAAGTTCCTGAAGAAACATGGCAGAAAAAATCCGGTCTGTACATTTCCGGAACATTTTTCAAGTTACCACTGCACAGCATTGCCGGTGACAGAGTATCAGAAACTAAATACGAGGAAAAAGAATATTTACTGTCAGAGACTGGATGCGATTGGACGAAAGAAAAAAGAAGTAAAATATGGAAACAATAATTGTAGTCCCCAAGAGCTTATGGAGGTCCATGAGGCAATGGAGGTGGATCACCCGGAAATACAGATTCTCATCGACTATGAAAAACATAATTTCTGGGTAACGGAAGACAGAAAATATGTAACTCGTGAAGAATTTGTATACAAAAAAGACGAGAAGTTAAAAGAAATCAGTAATAAGGCGGAACAGATTATTGAAACAGTTCTTGACAAAAAAGAACTAAACGACGATCAGATTACAAAATTAATATATGAAAAAATAATGAAGGACTATCATTATACTACAGAACCTATGGATAAGAACGGTTTCCCGAAATATTGTTATACCCTTGAAGGATTACTGTCCGCAGGCGTGTGTGCCTGCTATGCAAGAGCTTTAGTTTATCTGTTGGCGGTAAAATTGCAGATTCCATGTCAGTACGTGACAGGAGAGGTCGTTCAGCAGACCACTGGTTCTCATGCATGGAATGTGGTACAGCAGACCTCAGGAGAATACAGACATTACGATGTAACTTTTGACCTTGAGAAAGACGAAAAAGAATATTTTGCAATGAATGATATACAGTTCAGGGCAAGAGGACATTTCACAAATACAAATGAAAATTATCCGGCATGTAAGTAAAAGAGGTGGTCAATAATGAAGAAAAATGCACAAAAAAGCTAATTATAATCCTATATGATAGATTTAGGAATTACTATAAACCGACAGTGAAAAGGAGAAATTAATATGAAGAACAAAATGATAGCTATGGATGCCGGAAGTACAAACTGCACTTTAAAAATCGTCTATGAAGACGGTGCGAGCGAGTTTATTGAGAATGAACTTGGAAAGAAGATCACTCCGGTAAATATTTTAATTGGAAAAAAAGATGGAGAAGAGCATACGCTCATCGGTGAGCATGCAAAAGACCAGTCAGTTATTTTCCCAGACAGACATTTCACGAATTGGAAACGTGAGATGGGCAGCAAGAAAACAATCCGCATTGTTGACGGAAAAGAATATACACCGGAAATTCTTTCAGGAATTATGTTTAAACAGAAGAAGAAAGAAGCTGAAGAATATTGCGGAAGCGAGATTAAAGAAATCCTGATTACAGTTCCGGTAACATATAATGCCACTCAGAAAGAAGCAGTGAAAGACGCAGGGGTGCTGGCGGGTTTTGAAAGAGATAACATACATATCCGCCTAGAGAGCGACGCAGCCGTAAAATCAGCAGATGCACACAATGATTTTCGTGGATCAGTCTGCTGTTTGGATTGCGGTGGAAGCACGACAGATGCCACAGTCTGCAATGTAACAGAGTCTGAAATCCGTGTTCAGTTCACAAAAGGAGACCAGAACTTTGCAGGAAAAGAGTTTGATAATTGCATGGTAACTCTTGTAAAGAAAATTATTACAGAAAATATTAAAGCTTCAAAAATATCAGATTCACAGAAGAAACAGCTGATTTATTCACTGAATTCCCTGACGCCATATGCGGCTCAGGAGCTGAAGTTGAACGCTGAGAAGGCAAAGGAGGACTTAACAAAGCTTCAGAAGACAGCTTTCCCGTTCTGCTTTGCAAAAGGAGAGAAAGGAACTACGAATGTTCAGGTTACCAAAGAACAGTACGAGAAGGCGTGTGAAGAAGAACTGCTGCCACACTTCAGACAGTTTTTAAAAGAATTGAAAGATGAAGCAAAGGAAAAAGGCATGGAAATTAAGTATATGGTTCTTACTGGTGGAAGCTCGAACATGCCTTGTATTCAGAAAGAAGTAGAGAAGGCATTTCCGGACAGTGATATCCGTGTGAAAAATCCTGAATTCTCAATCTGTGAAGGCGCTGCACTGATGGCTCTTGAACTGATTGGAGCAGATAATAGTGGCGGAAACCAGAGTGACACAGAGCAGGAGCATACGGGATCCGGCAGTGGAAAGAAGTTTATCTCCGCATGTAACGCGGCATATGGGGTGAAGGCTTATGTCGACTGTGAAGACGAGAGCGGAAACATCGTAGAGAGAAAGAAAGTCTGCAACTTACTCTATCGAAATAGTCCGTTACCGGCATCTTTTGAGAGACAGTTCTGGACCCACGAAGATGGACAGAAATGTGTTGTAGTCAGCATATATGAATCGGATCTGATGAATGAGAGCGTTTTGGAGCTCTCACAGTGTACATGCATTGAACAGGTAACACTTGAATTTAAAGAGAAGCTTCCTAAGGGCAGCGAAATCACCATCAAAATGTGTCTGGACGAAGATTATGTACTTCACACAGAAGCTTTTGAGAAAACCGGTGGTACGTCAATCGAGACAAGTGTGACGGTGACGAACGGTATGAATAATGAAGAACTTGACAATGGTAAAAAGGTCGTAGAAGACATTTTTGACAGAAACGCCGGTTAAAGAACAAGGTTAGATATCCCGGCTCTCCGATAAAGAGCCGGAGAGCCGGAGAGAAGGAGGAACAGGAATGGAAAAATATAATGGACATTATTACATAGGACGTTACTATATTCCAGACGGAATAGATCCGATTGAGTTGAAAGTAGAGGCGCCAATAGAGTGGATTCCACTTGCGGTGGAAGGAAATCAGATATTGCTTTTCACAAGACATTGTATTAAATGGGATCTCTGGGATACAAAGTTAAATAGTTGGACGGAATCTTTCCTTAAAAAAATTGTAGATAAACTATATGAAGAATGCTTTTCAGAAGAAGAAAAAGAAATGATCATAGAGCAGCCGGAAGGTAAATTATATCCGCTCTCCAATGCAGAAATTGAAAAATATTTCCCGACAAAGGAGTCAAAAAAAGCTGTCATGGAGTTGGTTGAACGCGGAGCTGATGATATAACGAAGATTACGCTGGAACCTAGCTCATACTGGCTTCGCGACGAAAACAAGGCAGTTGATGAATTTGGAAACATATATGAATACGATGAAGAAGATTGTGATGCAGACGAGACTGGAGTGCGCCTTGCCATGCGTGTAGATATAGATAAATCAAAAAAGAAAGATTGTGGCGAATGTCAGCAGATATGGGATCCGGAAGAAATTATCATATAACAATTCAGGATCAACAAAAGGGAGGCAAGAGTCATGGACCAGATATTTACAAAAGATGCATTAAAAGTACAAATAGCAATTCAGGCATTGGAGATGGAAATGCGTGAAAAGTATTACAAACATATCAAAATTAAGCCGGCAGCGCAGGACGGCATCTCCAGCGCTGCATTCAATTATATTTATTTTATGTTTTGTTATATGAAAGAATATTACCAGGAGGATAAGCAGACAATCAGCGAAATGATGCAGCAGTTATATAAGATATTGGTCACAGGTGACTATCTGTGTTATGAATGCAAAAGAACAAAAGGTTATGGACAGAAGATATTTGAAGGCGTAAAAACACTTTCCGGTTATGGCAAAATGCTTTATTGTGCAGAAATGCTTTATTATTATTATAATGTGCGTGAGAGAAAAACAGAGTTAGTAGAAGAATGGATGAATACAATTCAGGCTTTTCAAAAATTTCTGACTATTCCGGAGGAGTGGGATAAGAAAGTCGAAAAGAAAGAAAAAGAGGTAGAAAAAAAAGCAGAAAAACAGGTGAAGAAAAAGACGAAAACAGGTGAAGTCGAATTCATGAAGAAACTGAAATTACATATGGATCAGAACATGGCCGGGCAGGAAAAATTAAAGAAAAAAATGTGTGTCTTACTTTATCAGTGGAAATATCATCACATAAGAAGTAATTTTTTGATGATCGGACCTTCTGGTTCCGGTAAAAATCATATGATTAATACAATTAAAAGTTTTCCGGAACTTGGGATGCCACTTACGACATACGACTGTTCGCAACTCACTGCGATAGGGTTTACTGGAGACAGTACAAAAGAGATCTTTCAAAAATACAAGGACGAGAACAGAGCAGAAAACACACCTGCAAAATACGGTATTATTTATCTTGACGAAATTGATAAAATTATTAATACACACTATGATTCGCAAGACGAAAATTGTAACGCTTTTGTCCAGCAGCAACTTTTGAGTGCGCTGGCAGGAACAGAAACATTTGAAACTATAGATACCAGTAAAATTCTTTTTATTCTGGGAGGAGCTTTTCCACGTTTACACGATTTGGAAAAATACGAGACAAAAACAGTTGGATTTCATACAGATACACCGCAGATGATTGACTTGAAGGTATCACTTCGTGACAAGATTATTGAAATAGGAGGTGAAACAGAGTTCATAGGGCGAATCTCTCAGATCGAAGAAATGAATCCGCTGACAAGAGCTGATTTAAAAACAATTCTGCTTGATCCCAAGATAGGAGAACTGAGTAAATTAAAGAAAGTTTATCAACAATCGGGCTTTACCTTGGAAGTGAAAGAAACAGTCATTGAAGAAATTCTAGATTCGGTGGAACACGACCCGGCAGGAGCGAGAAGTGTTAAGAACACACTGAACGGGCTGATTGACTTGAGTTATTTTTTCGACATGGCAATGTCAGGCTATAAAAAAATCATAATCCACGAAGGAATGTTATATGGAGAACCACCGCATTTTATGTATGGTAGTTCTGGAAAGGAAGAGGAAAGATGGAGTTTGTGACATGGGAAGAACTGGTAAAAGAATTTCGTGAGCTTCCGACGGAAGATATGAAGGAAAAAATAGGAAAAGAAGCAATTACATTCAGTCCAATGGTACCTCCCGATATTGATGAACTGATGTCAAGATTAAAAAAACTGGAATGTTATCTGGAAAGAAAAAAAGAATTTTCGACAAGACAGGTTTTGGAAAAAGTTGTACGAATCATCGTAGAGCCGGCGAAATGTGATGGGGCACTTCCTCTTGTGTATTTCGGCAGAAAACATGGGAAATTATTAGGAGAATATGCGGAAATACTGCCGGCTATTTTGTGCTCTACGGTTGTGGTCTATGATGAAGCTTTATGTAAGGACAAAAAGAAGCTGCTCATACTTTTGCTGTTCTATATGGAATATCCAATCCGTACATCACGCCTGGCAAGAGAAGGTCTGCTTCAGACATTGCTTTACTGTCTGAAAACGAAAAACACAGGAAAAACAGGGTAACATTCGCTTTGCATCTGTGCACTGGTGATTTATACTGAGAAGTAAGAGAAAACGAAAAAAGAAAGGAACATCTGATATGAATTTACTGCAGAAATATTTATCAGAGCCTGACAATTACATTATTGAATCTGCCGGAGGCTTTGGAAAGAGCACCCAGCTAAAATACTTGTGCACAGGAATTAGGGCAGAATCAGGTAGCATGGACTTTGCCGGCAGGAAGCAGGTGGCAGTTTATATTCCTATGAATGAACTAAATTACATGGCCGGAACACCCGGAATTATATTTGAATATCTAAAAAAATGCTTTTTTTCTAACCAAATTGCAAAAGAAGCTATTGAGGAAATGATTCGCAGCACACAGGACAATACGGATTATCTATTTGTCCTGGACGGAATGAATGAAGTAAATAATTATGAAGTCAGAAACGGTCAGATGGTTTCCGACTTCATATATAAAGATATTCAATGTCTGATGTCTTGTATAAATGTTCATATTGTGTTATCTACACGAAAAATTGAGAGTATTCCGGAAGAACTGCGAGAGAAGTTCAAAGTATTAAGATTCCAGCAGATTACAAATGAACGTATCCGGGCTTATCTTCATTTGAAAGATACGGATATGCTGCCGGGACACTTGAGTAATCTTCTCGTGAACCCGATGTTCTTGAAAATGTTTGGAAGACTATATTCAAGGCGGCCGGAGCTGGCGATTCATATTACAAATAAATACGAACTTTTAGAACACTACTATGAAGAAGAAATTGCCTTACACAAAGATAAGCGGAAAGATCATACACTGGCTGTCAGAAAGTATGTGTTAGATTCTGTGGTTCCATACATTGCCTTTTATGTAGAGCTTGGTCTTTTGAAAAAGCAGTATGAAGAAGAGAAAGATTTGCAGACGTTGACAGGGGAAGCTTTTGAACAATATCCACCTGCAGAAGAAATCAGCTTGGAAGCAGTATATAAAATGGTATTAAATATAGCACTGGTAAGTGAAAAACTGCAATTCACACACGAAATACTAAGAGACTATTTTGCTGTAAAGGGACTGAAAATGATCGGGGAAGCCGGCGGGCATGAGCCGGTGGAAGCATTTATGCAGAATCTGGTTAAATGGCTTGAGTATCGCAAGACGATGAAAGAAAAAGATTTACATCGCCGTACCCGTTTCCTCGATGTGGCAGATTTTTTATATTCCAGTGAAAAAAAACGGTTGGTCCAGACATTTTTAAGATACGGCATCAGACCAGAAGAAAAGAGAATGGAACTCGCGCAAAGTTTTTATCAGGAATTATCTGGTGTCTACGATGATCTCTCGCAAGGAAAAGAAGCAGCAGAAATTGGCTGGATTGCCATTGATTATCTGGAGGAGCAGATTCCAGAGACAGTTCCGGAGACGTATCATAGTATTTATGAACGGGCAGAGAAAAGGAATTTTTTGTTTTACTCGGTGAAGTGGGCTGTGACGCTGGAGGACGATGACACCAATAAGCGGTGCCTGGATTATATTATGCTGGCGAAGGAGAAATTAGAAGGGATTCCGCTAGAATACCGTGACGCGAAGATAAATGATCTCTATGGTAGAGTACTCAGTAACATAGGCGCCTATTATTACAAAATCGGTTCCGAAGAACGAAAAAGGAACCGAAAACAGGAATCATACAAAACATTTGCCGAGGCTGAGTGCTGGCACTTACAGGCGATGGAGTATAAAAAGCAGTACTGCACAGTTTCAGCAGTGGTTCGTTCATACGAGACGTTAATGCAGGATGCTTATTGGCAGGGTAATCCATTGAAAGGGTACGAATATTTTAAGTCCGCATGGTGTGAGATGTATCCGGACGACCGTACAGTGGAAGATTGTTTGTTATTTGAAGAATATAAATTCCCGGAGGAATTCGTAGAAAGAGTGTTGGGAAACGAACAGCAGCTACTTGTACAAGATTTCCCAGAGGAGCTGAAAGAAGAAATTACGGAGCAAATTCCTGCGCAGGTAGAATACGTGTTTACTGCAGCGACCGGACATGCCCGCATTAACAGGAAGTTGATTTATAGTTTGTATCAAAAGCTGCAGCTTTTTGCAGACTGTGAATGGATCCAGAAGCGGCAGTCGGTGCAGAAAGTTGTGGAAGAATATCAAAAGAAATGTAAGAGTCTGCTGTAATGAAAGTGAGGAAAGTACGATGGATTATAGATTTGTAAAGACATTTGCAGAAAAAATTGCCGATGAGGCGGATATAGATAAGCTGATTAAAGAGTATAAGAAAAAGACGGACAAATCAAAAGAAATGACTGTCGATAAGGTGAAATCCAGTAAAGAAATCGCCGAGGATATGATCGCCGAGGACAAGAAAGAGTTAAAACGTTATCATAAATACTATTACAATATGATCATACAGGCACTGAAAATTATGAAACAGCCAGGAACTATCGAGGAAATAGAAGAAAAGATTTCAGACGAAATCATTAAGGAACCAAGTGTGGATTGGTGTGTGTTTCTGACGTTCTGGCTGAAAGAATGTAAGATACCGCTGGAAGCCAGATGCAGAGGTGACTATCAGAATCTTCTCAATTATTTGCTGGGGGCAGCAGACTATGAAAAGCTGACAAATAACAGTAGAGAAAATGCGGTACTTCATTTTGCTCTTTCATCAGATTGTAGTTGGAAACAATATATCAGTCTGATGGCACAGTTGAAAAAAGAGCAGAAAAAAGATGAAAACCTAAATGAAGCGGAAATAGAGGAATATCACGATATTTACTTAAATATGAGGGGAAAACGAGGAACAAAAGGACTTGCCTACTCCAAGTTTCTGGAGTTCGTTGCCAGAGGATTGAAAGAAGACGAGAAAAAGACGAAGGAAACCTATCGAGAATTTGATGAGATATTAGATAATAAAATCAGAGAATACAAAATAAAGAACAATGAAGAAGAGAAAGACCTATACTATCTGGAAATCTTTCCAAAAGATTTCACAAAGAGAATTGATCATGCCAGATGGAGAAGGGCATGGTACTTGTCGAGAATGCTCTCGATGCTAATTGAAAAAAATGTTCAGGATGTTGTATTGGAGGATATTCGCAAAGCATACAGACGTAGTTATTTCAATTTAGAAAAAAAATATGGACATGATATAGGAAAAATAAATGATGATTTATGGCTGAAAATCGATAGTAAGGAAGTAGAAAGCCTTTTAAAAAAACGTGTTCATATCCCAATACCAGACGGAGAAGTATCAGGTGAAAAACTAACATGTGAACAATTATTTGAAAGACAATGGGAAATCCGGAAGAAAAATATATATGAATACATAAAAGAAAATGCCGTTATTTCTATAGACAAAATCAGTAAAAAATATTCGGAAGCATTGGGAGGACAGTGTTTTATTCACAGAAAATATCTTATGAAAGATTACAGTAAAAATGATAACTGGAATCTTATCTTAGTCTCTTATGCGAATGAAAGAAAATACGACTTCCAGAGAAAGCAGATTAAGAAGATTCAGAGAGCTATTTTTAGAGATTCTGAGAAAGCAGATCAATTTTTAAAAAAAGATGACGCTGAAGAAAGATTACGGAGAACAGGAAAAACATTTGACGCATTGTTGGCAGGAGAGAATGAGACGTCCAGGGAAATGCTGTTATTGACCGCATTGGTTTGTAAGAATTACGGATGTAAAGAAATAGATCAGGAATATATATATAGTATGTTGATTAATTGCAGATTTGACGCAGACCTGGATATGCAGAAGAATACTCCTTTTATTAAGTATTATAATAAGGTTTTTGATGATATTGAAGAATTAAAGCCATATTCTCTGGAATTTAAAAGGGAAATGTTCTATCAGCATTATTGCTCTGTCTTTAATAATATTATTAAAGGAAGAGAGGTGGAATCAACATGCGATTAGGATTGATTAAAGAAGATGTAGTTCTGGATCAGAATGAAGCTTTTATTTTATGTGACAGTAATGGCACCGAACAGATTCGATTGATCTCTATTATAGATAATGGTGGATCGGCTTTGGCATACAAAGCTATTAGAAATAAGAACGGGAGCAGTTCAGTCTGCATTGTGAAGGAGTATTATCCGGCGCAGAAAGAAGATATTTACAAGCGAAATAAAGTTGGCGAACCGATTTTTATTTCAAAAAACAAAGAAAAAGAACTGAAAATACAACAGGAGAATATTGAAAGAGAACTATCTGCGAATCAGGCAGTATACTTTAGTGTGAACTATGATGAAAGCAACAGTCCGTATGTATATCATTCAGAATTATTCACGCACTTTGGAGATAGCAGTTATATTGTGATGGACACCAACGAAGGAAACACTCTTTACACAGTGATGAGAAAAACGCTTACACCAGAAAAATGTTTACGTTATATTTATCAGC
The DNA here is from genome assembly GCA_934307335.1 of uncultured Dorea sp. Classification (GTDB taxonomy): domain Bacteria; phylum Bacillota; class Clostridia; order Lachnospirales; family Lachnospiraceae; genus Dorea. The sequence goes on from CAKRCL010000023.1 coordinate 10,774, forward strand.
TTTTGATTATTGTAGATCATTTAAATAATAAAGGATACCTTCATGGAGATATAAAGCCACAAAATATTTGGATCAGAGGTGAAAATGAAAATCAGAGCATGTTATTACTTGATTTTGGGACAGCGATGCATCTCGCTGATTTTCAGGTCGACGTGTCGAAATTAAGTGTAGACGAGATATTTGAATCGGCAGACCGTATGAAAGAAAATGAAAGTCTTGGAAGTATGACTGAAAATTTTGGCTCACTAGGAATTTTAAGTATTAGAAATCATAAAAAAATGTATCGTACAACAGATCAGTCTTATGAACGTGCGCTGGCTTTGATTGAAGCTGTCAATAACTTATCTGTTGCTGATGATTTATATAGTGTAGTGAAAGTGGCAGGTGAGTTATTTGAAAAAGCGATAATGAGCCAGGAGCAGAGAGACTCTATAGAAGAAGTACTGCAGGACATGAAAGAAAAGAATCAGACCACAGGCTATCATTCCGTGGCTGAGTTAAGAGAAGACATAGAGGTGATTGAGTGCATTTTAAATAACGGTGCGCATCCAGCAGTGTTAGAGAAGAACTTTTTAAAATCCGGCTGCCTGATTTTGCCAGACGATTTTACAGAAGAGCTGTTGTGCGACGTGGAATAGGAGGGATGCAATATCATTTATTATACAGGGGATATACATGGGGATATCAGAAGAATTCTGAAGTGGCTGGATCAGATCCGTCAACAGAATGTAAGCAATGCAGTATTAATCCTGCTTGGTGATGCTGGACTTAACTATTATCTGGACGAAAGAGACATGAAGCAAAAGGAGAGATTACAACAAAAAATAAATGAATTAAAAGAAGAGAAAATATTTGTCCAGATTCTATTTGTCCGAGGCAATCATGAGGCTCGCCCGTCCAAGTTGGATACATACAAAGAAAAATTGTTTTACGATGGATTGGCATACGTGGAAGAAAAGTATCCGGATCTGATCTTTTTAAAAGACGGTGAGCGTTACAGGGTTGAAGACAAGAATTTCATGATAATTGGCGGCGGATATTCAAAAGATTTCTTTGAAAGAGTACTCCGTGGGTATGGATACTGGTATGACGAGCAGCTTTCAGATGAAGAATTTCAGAAGATAGCTGAAAAGGCTGCGAAAATGACGGAAAACACTTATGTCTTATCACATATGCTTCCGATAAAATGGTCACCCAATGAGGGTGACCACGAGGTAGATAAACAAGCTAGAAGAATGGAAGTGTGGCTTCAGAAAATTGCAGATATATTTGGAGAACATTTACTACGATGGTATGCAGGTCATTATCACATGGATGTTGCGGGAGAGCAATATGAAATTGTGTATAATGAAATCAAAAAACTGGAATAGAGAGAAATTTTTGTGATTTGGAATAAAAACGATGAAAATATTTTCAAAGGTGAGAAAAGCGATTCCTAATTTTAGAGGATAGGAGAATTGGGACTGACAATCTGTCAGCCCCAATTCTTTCTAGGCACAAAATGTATCAGAGTTCATGAATATTGTGATACAAGATTTCCAGCTTCCCAGTGCGTTTTTCAACATGATAATGCCCGGCATACCATTTTTGGTAGGTCAGCCTGTCTTCAATCGTCTGGAGCCATTTTTCTGTTGACTTGTCAATCATATCCTGATTCATACCTTCGATAAATGCTTCGGTTGGTTCAGATTTTAGTGGAACGGTATGGGATAAAACAATATCAACATTCCAGTTATTTTCCTCCAGTTTGTTTTCAACGCGTTTTTTGATTATATCGGACGGCTGTTCGTCTGGCCACCAGAATGGGCAGTGTGGATTCATTCTGATACGATAATCCCGGTCTACAGAATAGGCACCACCGATTACAAGCGTTTTTTTACCGTTGATATTATAGATTTCTCCATCCTTTGCAAAAAGTAGATTTGGGTAGTCTTTTTCAACATAGACGATTCCATCGTTCCACTTCATTTCTTGATATGTTGGAAGTGATTCCGGGCGCATCTCATGATTACCGTGTATACAGAAAAATGTACACCCGATCTTGTTAAGGCTTGCTTTTAATTTATCATCTTTTGGGAAACCATAGTAGTTCATTCCTGCATCACCAAGAACAATGATGGTAACTGCTGTTGGATTATTTACAGATGCTATATAAGTAAATACATCTGCAAAATGTGAATGTTTATCACCGGTAATCAGATATTTCATTTTTGAGTTTTCTGAGTTCATGATACAGTCTCCTTTCATGTGAGTTGATTATAAATCTTTTAAGATATACTATAAAGTATGGCATACTATTTTAAGAGGAATTGTTCCAAATCAATAAAAAATGAAGGTATTGCTGAAAAGTGACAGCTTTTATTTTATAATGGGTTTATATTCAGCAGCAAGAATATCGAGGAATTTCTGAAAGTTGGATGATAAAAGAAAGTGAAATATCGAGGAGTAGAGGAGAGTGCGACAAATGATTACATTAAATGATTACTTATATTCAGGGGATACTGTTTTTCGTATCCTGAAAAATTATATCAGGGATTTACGAAAAGAGGCAAAACAGACGCACAATGAAATAGACTTGGTGCACAGTAACTGTCTGCTTCAGGTGAAGGAAATGTTGGAACACAATGATTTCCTGACTTTCCAGTCTCAGAAAATCCGGGAATTTTATAAATATATGGCAAAAGAATTTCCATTTCTTGCCTTTACATTTCGTGGGAGAATTAAATCACTGATTCGTACGGAAGAAAAATTTAATGGATATATTGTAGAATATATTTATAACTATTATGAGGAACATGGGACGTATCCAACCGTGGCAGATCTAAAAGAAAGATTAAGCTGCTTTCGGGATATTATCGCATATCGGATTGTAATTGCATTGCCGAAATGTCATTTGGAACCGGGACAGAGTCTCGAAGAGGAAGAAGAAAAATATCTGTATCAGATTGCAAATGCACTGCCGGGATTCTTAGAAGAACGAGGTTTTACGGCAGAACCGGCAAAAGGAGTACGGGAAAGTAAATCAGATATGCTTGACGACGAAGTGAAGCCTTATTATAGGGATTTCATTACTAATCCGACTATGTATGGATATCAATCTTTACATATTACATTTTTTGATAATATGTCCAGAAGCTATATGGAAGTACAGCTTCGCACAAAGAAAATGGACGATATTGCAGAAATCGGACCGGCGAATCATCTCGGCTATGAGAAACGCCAGGAACATGAACGTGTAAGAAGAGATGCCATTCCAAAAGGGGAATGCATTTACTTTGATGAGGCATATGAGCGTGGGATGAAGCTTTTTAATCTGGAATTAAAAGATTTGGATGTCAACATGTTTGCGGCTATGAACAACAGCCTGATCAACGACGGATGCGGTTTGTATCGCGGACGTCTTATTCTGCCATATGAGCATTTGTCCAGATTTCAAAATGATTTGATTGATTAGGCAAGAAACTAGGAGGTGTTATTGATGAAAAATAAATTAGAAAAAACAGTTGATATACAGAGCAAAATGCTCACTGATGTGCTTGATACAGAGGAAGCGGATGTACTTAGAGCTGTAAATGAATATACAGAAGCATTATGTTTGCTGGATCAATATGATCATCAGACATTATGCAAACCAGACGGGAACAGACCAATATACCGTATTACATATGAAAAATGTGTTCAGATGGTTGAAAAAATGCGACATTCTTTTCATACAGATGTTTTTGGAGTAGAAAAAGAAGCCGGAAAAGTATCAGGTATAATTGCTGCGGTATATCAAAGCGTTTTTGGAGAAGATGCATATCCATCGGTAGAAGAGAAAGCAGCAAATTTATTGTATTTTATGATTAAGGATCATCCTTATTCGGATGGGTGTAAAAGAATAGCCGCCTCTCTTTTCTTGGAATTTTTAGATAAGAATGGCGTTTTATTTCAAGATGGAATTAAGAGATTGAGTGACGGAACATTGGTGGCGATAACAATAATGATCGCTGAGTCGAAGCCAGAAGAAAAAGATATAATGGTCAAACTGGTGATGAATTTACTGAATTTATAAGAAAAATAATAATCTTTCAAAAAGATTTCAACAGACGCTGATGGAAGCTGCAAGGGAGAAGCATTTCTGCGCTGTATCAATGATAGTGATTTGTCAAAGGATTTGGATGCTATAAGGGCGATAGCGTCAAAACATGATGTAGAAATCGTTTTGAGTGATTCTGATAATGAGTATTACAGACCATCCTCACTTGACAGTGATGGATATCACTACATAAAGAAAATGGTAGAAAAGGTATTTACTTATGCTGTGGCGGTTCCATTTATTCTTCCGGCTGGAACAGATGCAAGAAGATTTACAGATCTTTCAGATGCTTTTTATAAAGAATTGATTCGAAACTATAAAGCTGAGAGGGCAGATGCCTGATAAAAGAAATATCCTGACAGTGTACATAGTAAAAAAGCTTTGTACATGTCAGGACATTTTTTTTATTATTGAACTACGGTTCCAAGTCTTTTGCGGACCATTGGACCAATGATCATTGCAATGACCATTTTCATCAAATCTGCAGGAATGAATGGAATGACACAGACTGCAAGTGCAGCAGATACGGTGTATCCGGACTGGAAGCAGAACCATATGGTTCCAAATGTATAACATATAATAGTTCCAACAATCATTCCAAGAAGCTGCAGACCTCTGTTCGTGAACTTGTCAATAACGATACCTGCGATAATTGCCATTGGGATAAAGCCAATAATGTATCCGCCAGTCGGACCGGCAAGTTTTCCAAGACCTCCGGTAAATCCTGAAAATACAGGAAGACCTACGAGTCCAAGTAACAGATAGATTAAGTAGCTTAAAGTTCCTTTTTTCCAATCCAACAGGTAGAGAGAAAGATAAATTGCAAAATTAGTCAGAGAAATCGGCACCGGTCCGATTGGAATGGATAAAGGTGCGAGGATACAGGTAACAGCGGCCATCAGTGCCGTAATAACCATTGCGTATGTACTTGTTTTTCGAACGGTATTTGTTTTTTCATGTGTCATAATAAAAATCTCCTTTTTTAAGCTGATTCAATTTCGTAAGTAAAACCAGCGTCTTCAATTGCCTGAATTGTGTCTTTGATTCCCTGCCCATCTGCAGTTAAGTAGCCGGAAGCGAAGATGGAATCAACAACGCTAAGAAGTCTTTTTTCTTCTCCTTTAAAATAAACTTCACGTCCCGCAGCGCAGCGGATATCTGATTGAGGGACCAAAAGTCGTGCAAGGCAGAGGACTTTCATACAGTAAGCGGTTGTAAGAACGGACATATCTGCATGCTCCAGAGGAGTTCCCGGAATCGGAAGAAGAAAGTTGATTGGAAGTGCTTCTGGGCGTATCTCGCGAAGCTCTAAAAGCATATCAACGACATCCTCTTTACTTTCGCCCATGCCGACGATTCCTCCGCTGCAAATTTCAAAGCCAAGTTTTTGCAGCATTTTTATATTAGCAACACGCTGTTCAAATGTGTGAGTGGAGCAGATGTTGTGATAATAAGCACGGCTGCTGTTCAAGTTATGGTTGATGCGGTCGAGTCCGGCTTCCTTTAACATCAAAGCCTGCTTTTCTGTCAGGAAACCAATGGAACAACAGAGATGTGTTCCCTGTTCTTTCATTTTTCGGATTTTTTTCGCAAGTTCTTCAATCTCTGCATCAGTAAATTTCATTCCACTAAGTCCGATACAGTGGCGTGACAAATGATGTTCATTTACAAAATCATTGTCTCCATATAACTTTTCATCATCCACCCATTTATATTTGTCAATGTCAGCTTTTGAACGACAAGACTGGGCACAGTAGGCGCAATCTTGAGAACAGTTACCGCTGCGGGCATTTGTAAGAATGTGGATACTTACATGATTTCCTTTGTATTTTCGACGCAGCTTTTCAGCCCGGGCAATCAGCTCATCCAGATTTTCATCTGGAGTGTTGAGTATTTCAATTGCTTCTTCACGTGAAAGTTGCGGATCTGTAGATGTGTTTTGTTCTGAAATCATTAGAAGTCCTCTCTTTCCTTGAGTAATTCATTATTTTCTGAATTTTTATACAAGACATACTTTAACATGCTAAAAAACAATTGTCAACCTAATTTAAAACACGGGTTAACAAATTCGACGTTTAGGTAACAAATGATTGATAAATGTGACGGTGGATTGTTTGACTGGAATATAGTATGATAAAAGAAGTATATACAGTAAAAGTAAATGAGGATATTATATATGACATTAGAACAATTAAGAGCATTACCGAAGATAGAACTGCATTGTCATTTGGACGGTTCATTGAGTCAGGAGTTTTTAGAAAACCGGCTTGGAAGGAAAGTACAACCTTCTGAAATTCATGTATCTGATGACTGTCTGAGTCTTCAGGAATATCTGGAAAAATTTGATCTTCCGTGTCAATGTTTACAGGATACACAAGGATTGGAGCTGGCAGGATATGATGTATTAAAAAATATGAGCCGGGAAAATGTTCGATATGCGGAAGTACGTTTTGCACCACTCTTGTCTGAAAATGAGAATTTAAACTGTCATCAGGTGATTGAGGCAGTAATCCGGGGCATGAATCGTGGAAAAAAAGAATTTGGTGTGGAGTATGGGATTATTACCTGTGCCATGCGTCATCATAGTTACGAGGATAATCTTCGTATGCTTCGTACAGCCAGAGAATATCTTGGAAATGGTGTGTGTGCGGCAGATTTAGCAGGTGCCGAGGCAATCCATCCAATGACAGAATTTTTAGACTTGTTTAGAGAAGTAAAAAAGTTAGGTATGCCATTCACAATCCATGCAGGGGAGTGTGGAAGTGTGAAGAATATCTTAGATTCAGTAGAAGCAGGGGCACTTCGAATTGGACATGGAATTGCTATGAGGGGCAATTTGGAAGTTCAAAAGATGATTCGTGAAAAAGGAATCGGTGTCGAGATGTGCCCAATCAGCAATCTTCAGACAAAAGCTGTAAAGAGCGAATGTCAGTATCCGCTTCGAGAGTTTTTGGATAGTGGAATCAAAGTAACAATTAATACAGATAACCGTACAGTTAGCAACACAACTATGACAAAAGAACTTCAATTTATTCAGGAACATTATTGCGTTACAGATGAAGAAATTCTGTTGATGATGAGACATGCAGTGGATATTGCTTTTGCAGATGATGCATTGAAACAAAAGTTATATCAGATGTGAGATGACTCCCCAAATACTTGTTTGTTTTGTACAGTTATTCTTGGTAAAAATGTTGCAAAATCTACAATCCGATTTGTTGACATTGCATATTCGCTATACTATAATTGTCCGCAGATAAATAATGATTTTACAGAATGGAAAGGACAATATAGATGAAGACGAAGATGACTTTGCGAGAGTGGCTTCCGCTGATAGGCATGACAATCTCTGCTTTTTTGGTAAATACTTCGGAATTTATGCCGATTGGGCTTTTAACGGATATTTCTAATGAATTTCATATGACGGAGGCGCAGGCAGGCGTGATGATTACAGCTTACTCCTGGACTGTGACATTATTATCTCTGCCATTGATGTTGTTAGTGTGCAGGATACAGCCGAAGAAATTGTTACTTGGAACATTAAGTGTGTTTGCAGTGTGTCAGGTGCTGTCGGTAATTTCAAGTGGCTTTACATTTCTTGTATTATCACGTATTGGTGTAGCGTGTGCACATTCCATTTTCTGGGCGATCGCATCACCGGTTGCAGTTCGGGTTGTGGCGAAAGAGCATCAGTCAAAGGCTCTTAGTGCAATTATTACCGGAACATCAATTGCCATGGTACTTGGAATGCCGCTTGGCCGAATGATTGGACTTCAGATCGGCTGGAGAATGACATTTTTATGTGTGGCGATAGTTTCATTTCTGGTACTTGGCTATCTGGCATTTGTATTTCCGAAGCTGGAAGGAACAGAATCATTTTCCGTGGGACAGCTTCCGGAGCTTTTCAAAAATACAAGATTGATGAGCATTTATGTGATTACATTTCTAGTGGCGACCGGATATTATACAAGCTACAGTTATATCGAGCCGTTTTTGCAGAAGGTAGCAGGGCTTCCGAGTAACTGGGTAACTATGGCATTGATGTTATTCGGAGTAGCGGGGCTTGGAGGAAGCTATTTGTTCTCAAGATATTATGATGACCATCGGTATGCTTTTGTTCAGACTGTTATGATTGGTGTTGTGGCAGCTCTGCTGCTCTTATATCCATCTTCTGTCAATATGTATACCGTGATTTTGGTATGTGCCGGATGGGGACTGGCGATTATGGCATTTCAGGTGAGTTTTCAGGCAGAGTTGATTGGCTGTGTCTCAGCAGCTGCCTCATCTGTTGCTATGGCGATATTCTCGGGAATTTTCAATCTGGGAATTGGCTGCGGAACCTGGTTTGGCGGAACGGTGTATACAAAGATCTCGCTGAAAGATATTGGATTTGCAGGTGGAGCGATTGTGGCAGTAGCGACTTTGATCTGCATTGCAAGATTTCGAGTTGGAGATAAAATAGAAAGCGTATCATAGAATTCAATATGCAGAAAAAAAGAATCGGGATATCCTATATTGTAGAGTATCCCGATTCTTTTGTTATCCAATCCCACCAAGTGCGATTCCAAGAATCAGTACGATAAAGCAGATTGGTACATAGATGTATTTGCAGACAGGAATGAAGTATTTTGTGAATTTTTGCTCCCTGCCTTTATTGACTTGTTCTTCGACGTAGCTTTTCTTACATACCCAGAAGAACATGATTCCGGCGAGTCCCGCACCCAGTGGGCAAATGTATATAGAAAGAATATCCATCCATGTGGAGACGATGCCTTGGATCAGAAGTGAGACGATGACTCCGATTACTGCAATGATGCCGCATGCAGGTACACGGGATAAATGTAGTTTTTCCTGTACCGTTGCAATTGGTGCTTCGTATAAGTTGATCAGGGAGGTCATTCCTGCAAGGAATACGGCTGCAAAGAAAATGATTGCGATGATTCGTCCTCCCGGCATGGAACGGATTAGGTTCGGCAGGAAGATGAATAAAAGTCCTGGACCGCCCTGGTTTAACTGTGCTCCGGTGGTTGCCATAGCTGGAATGATGACGAGGGCTGCAAGAATTGCAGCAATTGTATCAAATAATGCCACTTTTGCAGCAGAAGCGGGTATATTTTCCTTATCTGACAGGTAGGAACCATAAATCAGAGTTCCATTTCCCGCAACAGACAGAGAGAAAAATGCCTGCCCAAGAGCAAATATCCACGTAGACGGAGATGCCAGCATTTCCGGATCCACCCGGAAAATGTAGCGGTATCCGTCAATGGCTCCCGGCTGGAATGCAACGTAAACTGCCAAAATAACAAACAGGCAGAAGAAAAGTGGCATCATGATTTTACCGGCACGTTCGATTCCGCCTCCGACACCGAGCATGAGGATTAACATGCAGATAACCAAAGCGCCAATCTGCCATCCATTATTTCCAAATGCAGAAGCCATACTGCCGAAAGCATTTCCATATTCTTCTACATTATCTGGGGCAAGAGTCGAACCAGTCAGGGTACCGATTGCATATTTGAAAATCCAGCCCATAACGACGGTGTATCCGATTGCCATTGCAAGGGAACCGAGAACTGGAATCATGCCAAGGGCTTCTCCCAGTTTTCGTTTGCCGTTTGCCTCGCAGGCGTAGCCGAATGCGTCGACCGGACCAGATCTGGTAGCACGGCCAAAGCTCATTTCTGCAATAACTCCAGTGAAGCCGATGAGGGCAACAAAAAATATATAAGGAATCAGGAAAGAGCCGCCTCCGTAAAGTGAGACACGGGTTGGAAACATCCAGATATTTCCCATGCCGACGGCGGAGCCGATGCAGGCGAGGATAAAGCCCCAGCGACTGCCAAAAGATTCGCGATTGTGTTGATTAGTACTCATTTGATATCTCCTTTAAATAAAAACATGATTTGATTATAAAAGGTTGCGGGGAAAATGTCTACAATTTATAATAGAAGAAGCAATTTGATGAAAGAGGAGTGTTGCCGTTTTGAACAGTGTATGAACGGTAACAGGTGAGTTGGAAATTATGAAATGTAATATATCGAAGAAATGTGGTGGCTGCCAGTTTCAAGGCATTCCTTATAAAGAGCAGCTTAAGAAAAAGCAGAAAAAAGAACAAACTCTTCTTGGAGCGTACGGGAAGGTCTGTCCAATTATCGGAATGGAGAATCCATATTATTACAGAAATAAAGTGCATGCGGTATTTGATCGTGACCGGAAAGGAAATATTATTTCCGGGATTTACGAAGAAGGAACGCATAGAGTAGTTCCGGTGGAGAATTGCCTGATTGAAGACGAGAAGAGTCAGGAGATTATCCGGACGATTCGTGGAATGTTGAAATCATTTAAAATCCGGACATATGATGAAGATACCGGATATGGACTTCTGCGTCATGTGCTGATTCGACGTGGATTTTCTACTGGAGAGATTATGGTTGTGCTGATAACGGGTTCACCGATCTTTCCATCAAAAAATAATTTTGTAAAAGCGCTTAGAAAAGCGCACCCGGAGATTACGACCGTAGTATTAAATGTAAATGACAGACAGACAAGTATGGTTTTGGGAGACCGTGAAAAGCCGATTTATGGTCCGGGATTTATCAAAGACAGATTATGTGGCTGTATATTTCGCATTTCCCCGAAGTCTTTTTATCAGGTCAATCCGGTGCAGACCGAGATTTTGTATCAGACTGCCATTGACTACGCCAGTCTGACAGGAAAAGAGACGGTGATTGATGCGTATTGTGGAATTGGGACGATTGGGTTGATTGCTGCGAAGAAAGCCGGCAAGGTGATTGGCGTGGAACTGAACAAAGATGCAGTGAAAGACGCTAGAATCAATGCAAAAGAGAATAAGATTACGAATGCTGCATTTTATCAGGGAGATGCCGGAAGATTTATGGTTGAGATGGCAGCGAAAGGTGAAAAAGCCGATGTGGTATTTATGGATCCGCCGAGAGCCGGAAGTGATGAGAGATTTTTATCTTCTGTTGTAAAGTTATCTCCGAAGAAAGTCATCTACATTTCCTGCAATCCGGAGACATTGGCGAGAGATTTGAAATATCTGACAAAGCATCATTATAAAGTGGAAAAGATTCAGCCGGTCGATATGTTCCCGTTCTGCGATCACTGCGAAACTGTGTGTGAATTAGTGCGTAAATAGGTAGTTTCTCAACACTGTTCAGTGCGCTTCAGCGAATTTGCTACCCATTCGCCACCCACAGAAATAAAAATAAGTAAAAAATAGTCGGACGGTTGAACGGATTGAACAATCATATAATCAACCGTCCTTTCTTATGAATTTACAGCTTTCTCAAATACGTCTACAGCATATTGCTACATGACTTCGGTATTGAATGTGTGGATTTGTAATGTCGTTTCAATATTCTTATGTCCCATTCTTTCCATTACAGTTTTTGGATTAACCTCGTTTTCAGCCAAGATAGTACCGTGTGTATGCCGGAGACAATATGAATTTTAAATAGTATTGTCCGGTAGGAATCGTATTTAGGCGGCTTCAGGCACCATAAGTGGCCGTTCATTCCAGGCGTGAATATACAGAGGCATTTTCCGACAGAGGATATGGATGCCAATGATAAGCTGTATAAGCAGACACAGGTGCAGAGAGCTCTTGAGAGGGAAGTGCGAAAGCAGAAACGGGAATGCATGATGCTGGAAGCTACCGGAGATCAAGAGGGATTTGAGGAAGCTTCTGTAAAGCTTAAGCATACAGAGAATAAGCTAAAGTATTACGTGGAAGATACTCCCGGATTACACCGTAGGACTGACAGGGAACAGGTAGTTGGATTTGACAAAAACGTTTCTGCTGGCGCTGTTTCTGTGGCTCAAAAACACTATAAGGACTGGGCGAAGTCTATTGGTGCAGAAGCGGGACCTAAAAAGCTTGCTGGCTATTATGAATTGAAGTACAATAAAGAAAGTGAAGAAAATCGGTTATACAGAGGATATGTGAAGTCGGTTAACGAGGGAAGAATTTCACCACTGGTTAAGTATGACAGATACGTAGAAACATACGGTAAGGCGAAAAAGGAACTCGTAGGGATCAAAACGAAGGATGGACGGGATGTTGAGGATATTACCGTTCATTTGACGGAGCGAATTATCGGAACGCACGAATGGATGGCTCCGGACTCAAGTAAAGACCTTAAAAAGAGGTTGGATCATAAAGGAGCATCTGTTGAAAGCGTAAAGGACGCATTGCAGAATCCGGAAAAGATTGCAGAAGTAAAAAAACGGAAAAATCAGTACACTGGCAAGGAAAAAGAAAGTGTGCAGTATTATGGCAAAAATGCAATTGTTTCATTCAATATCAAAACCGGGACTATAATTCAAACGGAGGGAAGATAAGTGTTCAAATTAAGAAAAGAAGACGAGGACTATCTGTTAAAACATGTACCAGGCATAGGAGCGATTATTGATTCCGGCAACAAAGGTCAGATACAAGATCGGTTTTACGACTGGATGGATTCTAATTGCTGGGATGTGACAGGAGAATTGATTCAGCCAATAGCAGATGAGGCGCAGGTAGTATGGGATAGCATAAGAGAAACAGAGTAAAGCCACTGGTCAGAGATGGTCAGTGGTATTTTTATACGCATTTTTAGGAGGTGATGCTATTGATTGCAATCAATATTACCAGAACTGGTCTGACGGTAGATGGCCATGCAGGATATGCAGAAATCGGAAATGATATCATTTGTGCTGCAGCATCAGCATTTCCACAATTGCCAATTTTGGTAAGGACTCCGGTGATTCCGGGATTTAATGACACAGAAGAAGAAATCCATAAAATTGTAGAATATATAAAACCGTTGAAATGTGAGTATGAATTATTAAAATATCACAAACTGGGACAGCCGAAATATGATTCGTTACACCGTATGTATCCCATGGGAGATGTGGAATTAGACAGTGAAAAGGTTGAAGAGATAAAAAGGACAGCCATACATTATGGAACTGTTCAAGAAGATGTTTAATATCAAAGTGATTATGAAAAAGACAGGATAGAGAACTTTTTGTGTAAGTATAGAAGTTCTTTTCC
>CAKRCL010000024.1 GCA_934307335.1 uncultured Dorea sp.
AATTCCAAAAGGAGAAGATAAAAATACATTTTCATATGATTCTATGAAGAATGTTGATTACTCTAAACTAGAAAAATTTGAAAAATTTATTCCGGCACTTTATCATGAAAAGGACGGAATCTGGGAGGGAGGTAGCACAAGCCAGTTCTCTCCGGTAATGACATTCAAACTTTGGGAAAAGTTTTCCGACAATTTTCTGGAAGTATCAGAAAGCATGGAAGTTAATGGAAAGAGAACTTTTGGATATAATGAACCAATAATTTATAAGCGTGTATAATCAAAAGTCAGATAACTTTTCAAATCGTTCTATATATAAAGCAAGGGCTGAATGCTCATTTGAGAGCCTTCAGCCCAATCATTATCATAGAAGATCACATTTACAGACTTTTTCTCACAGTCTCATTTTTAATAATTCATTCCCCATGTGGACAGTGTTATTGCTGCCGCATGGGAAATCATTTTTGCTTGCTTATTCATAATGAAGGAAATATTACTTCAAATGTTGTGCCATTAGAGGCGTTATCTTTGACAAGGATATGGCCATTATGCACTCGCACAATTTCATGGACAAGTGCAAGCCCAAGTCCTACACCGCCAAGTGCACGGCTTCGAGATTTGTCCAAACGGAAAAATGGCTCAAAGATTCGTTCCTTAAGTTCTTCAGGAATACCGTTCCCAGTATCTTCAACTGTGAGATGAATATGTTTGTCTTGTTGTGTTGTTGTGACTGTAACTGTGCCATCAGGAGTGTTATATTTTATAGCATTTTCCACAAGATTATATACAAGCCGGTAGATAAGAATGTCGCTTCCGGTCAAAGTTACTTTATCACATTTATCGATAAGTTTTATATTTTTTTCCTGTGCGAGAGGTGACAAATCAGCCAGAACTTCTTCCACAAGCTCATTTACTGCGATTTTTTCATCGCGTGCGACTGTCTGAAGTTCACTCATATCCAGAAGTGTCTTGACCATTTTGCTGAGCCGTTCATTTTGTTCTGTTACCATTTTGATAGTTTGTTCGGCACACTTATCATTGCCGGGATGAGTTGTAGAATTGTACAGATCAATCTGAAGCTGCATGACAGCAAGTGGTGTGCGAAGTTCATGAGCAGCATTTGCGGTAAATTGTCTTTGAACTTCAAATGCTTCGGATAGTCGTTCAAGCATTTTGTTATATGAAATACTAAGCTGGTTCAGTTCTGTAATTTTATTTTCTTCGATTCGAGAATCTGACAGGTTTTGTGCTTCTACTTCTTCTATTTTATTTGAAAAATCACAAAGAGGTTTCAGTGCACGTCCGCTTATAAAATATGTAATCACACCTCCAAGAAGCGATAACAAAGTTGAAAATGCAAGGCTTCTTTTTTTGTAATCAGCCTTATTGTTGTAGACCTGGACTGAAAAATTATTTGCAAAATCATCCCAATCTTCATCAGGAATAGTAATGTAGATTTCATCTGGATTTTTCACAGTGTTGTCATCGCTTTTTGCATCTACTGCATTTTGTAAGGAATCTATATAGTAGACTCCGTTCTTGTAGATAAATAAAGTCAGACTTCCACATATTATTGCGATAAGTACAGTTGTTATAATGGTAAGCCTCCATTGAAGTGACATTTTTTTCATTATACAGCCTCCACAATTTTGTAACCTTCACCAATTTTATTCCTAATTGGATCATATCCAAGTACAGCTTTGAGTTTTTTTCGGAGTGACGACATATGAACACGGATGGATCCGCTAAAACTGTCTACAGATGCATCCCAAACATGTTCGATAAGTTCTTCCTGGCTTACAGGTCTTCCTTGATTGAGAAGTAGATATTCTAAAATACCATTTTCCTTTCTGGTTAAGGATACAAAAGTCCCTTTGGCATATGCTTCACGTTTTTTGGTATCAAATTTTATCTCTCCGCAATTGAGGCAGATATCTTTTTGTACAAATTTACGTCTTGTCAGGCTTCGGATACGCGCTTCGAGCTCCTGCAGATGAAAAGGCTTTTCCATATAATCATTTGCACCGGCATCTAAGCCTTCAACTTTATCTGCAATCTGGCTTCTGGCAGATAAGATGAGAACTTTCGTTTCTTCGTTTTTTTGTCTGAGCTCCCTTAAAATATCCATTCCATCTATGCCGGGCAGATTAAGGTCAAGTACAATTAGATCATAGTCCTCGGTCAGAATATAATCAAATGCGTCATTGCCATCATAGCAGGTATCTACTTCATAGCCTATATGATACAGACTTTTAGCAATTGTATCACATAATTCTTTTTCATCTTCAACAATTAATAATCTCAAAATAATCTCTCCATTTGCTTAACAGAAATTTTACACCATTTATTGTATAATATGAAAGTCAACAGGTCAATAAAGACAATTATAACAAATGAAGGGAGAAATAAATATCTTGAAATGTAGGAACATATCACAGATTATCTTGCTGATCATCGGTGTGCTTATGATTAGTTATGGGGTGCTCAGAGGAGAAACAGCCGTTGTGCTTAGCAAAGCAATAAAATTATGTCTGGAGTGTGTAGGAATTGGATAAAAGAACGAATATCATATCAAAAAAAATAGCAAAGATGCGAGGCAAAATACAGGCAGCTGCTACATTACTTACCAATATCCATATTCCAAATCTGTTTAAAGGAAGAATATATCAGGGTAATGCCAAGACGGTATGTGTACCGGGATTGAATTGTTATTCCTGTCCTGCGGCAACAGGAGCCTGCCCGATTGGAGCTTTTCAGGCGGTAGTTGGTTCATCAAAATTTAAATTCACATATTATATAACCGGATTTTTTATTTTGCTTGGTGTGGTACTTGGAAGATTTATATGTGGCTTTCTCTGTCCGTTTGGGTGGTTTCAAGATTTACTGCACAAGATTCCTGGAAAAAAGCTGTCCACAGCGAAACTAAAACCGCTAAGATATTTGAAATATGTGATTCTTTTAGTTTTCGTTATATTACTTCCAATGCTTGTGACGAATTCAATTGGAATGGGAGATCCTTATTTCTGTAAATACATTTGTCCGCAGGGAGTTTTGGAAGGAGCAATACCGCTGTCGCTGGGGGATCCTGCAATCCGGTCTGCACTTGGAAATCTGTTTACTTTTAAGAGTGTCGTTTTGATTATCGTGGTTGTTTTAAGCATTTTGTTTTACAGACCATTTTGCAAATGGATTTGCCCACTCGGTGCTATTTATTCTTTATTTAATAAAGTTTCTTTCCTCAGTATAAAAGTGGAAAGTGATAAATGTATCGGATGTAATCAGTGTGTGAAAGCTTGTAAAATGGATGTAAATGTCCTTGAGGCACCAAATCATCCAGAATGTATACGCTGTGGTGCATGCATGAAAGTATGTCCCAAAGATGCACTGCATTATCAATTTATGGGGAAATGTATGTGTAATAGCAAAGATCATACAAATAATTAAAAAAAATAATATTAAAAGACAAGGAGATTTTTATTATGAAAACAAGAAAAAACATGATTGCAATTCTTACACTTTGCGCTGCTTTATCTTTTACCGCATGTGCAGGAAAGGATAATTCTGAAAGTAAAGGTACGCAGAATACGACTTCTGCATCGGATAAAAAAACTTCAGATGAAGATTTGAATGCAAAGCTCGATGAGTTATATCAGCAGGAAAATCAGCTTTTTGCAGACCATAAAGATGCATGGGATAAAGCATTTCTTATGATGAGTAAAGGTTCTGCCGATCAAAGTGGCGAGTATGCAGACTTTCTTTCATCTACAATTGAATCAAACAAAGATTCCTTCACGGAAGATGAGCTTAAGACACTTAGAGAAGATATCGAAAAAATCCGTGAGATTGAAAAACAGATTACAGAAATTGAAAATAAGTTAGACAGTTCCAGCACTTCAGATACAGGAAGTTCTTCGGATGAGACAATACCTTTTAGTAATTTTGCGGCAAAAGATTTTGATGGAAATGATGTCGATGAAAGCCTTTTTTCTAAAAATGCTGTAACAGTTGTGAATTTTTGGTTCACGGGATGTAAACCTTGTGTTGCAGAATTGTCAAAATTGAATGAATTAAATGATACATTAAAATCAATGGGTGGCGAAGTTGTAGGCATTAACACGGAGACTTTTGATGAAAATGAAGCTTCAATTAAAGAGGCAAAGGATATTCTTAAAAGCCAGGGCGCAAAATACCGTAGCCTCTCCGTAGCATCTGATTCAGCGGCAGGTAAGTATGCTTCTAGTATCCAGGCATTTCCTGCAACAATTCTTGTAGACAGAAATGGAAATATTGTAGGAGAACCAATGTATGGCGGAATTGATGAGCAGAAAAATTATGATGCTCTTATGAAGCAGATTCAATCTGTAATAGATGCTGATAGTGCTAATAAATAATAAAAAACAGATATAGCTAAAAACAATAACTGGATATAAGAATAGTAAATATCTATTTGCATTTATCAGGATTTTTCGTTATATTTATTTCAGAAGACTATATAGTGATGACTTGTCATTGAAAAGGGAATCTGGTGGAAATCCAGAGCAGCCTATTCTACTGTAAGATGGACGAAGCGAAAGAAAGGTCACTGGCAGATAAGTTTACGATAAAAAGTAACTAATGTTGGGAAGACGAAAGCGGAGGATGAAATCAAGTCAGGAAACCTGCTATATAGGTACAGACTTTTCGGTAGGGAAAAGAACGGATACTTCGTTTATTTTCCCTACCTTTTTTCGTGTATAAGATTTAGGGAAGATATTGAGAAACTTATTGGCTGTATGTATAATAAAGGGGATGATTATGCACGAATTTGATTCGAAAAAATTTTAAATAGTCTGATGGAGGCGTTAGGATAATATATGGTTGTTCAGATCATATCCGGATTTCGGGGATCCGGGAAGACAACATTTTTAAACCAGTGTATAGAACAGACAGAGGGGAAGATTGCGGTTATCCAGAATGATTTTGGAGCGCAATCAGTCGAACGAGATGAAATCAGCGAGCGATTGACTTATGTGGAAATCAGTGAAGGCTGCATCTGTTGTGGTATGGCATTGGAATTTGAAGAAAAGATGCGTCGGATTGTGACAGAGGAATGTCCGGATCGGATATTTATAGAGGCTTCTGGTTTTGGAAAACTATCAGATGTTGTAAAAGTGTGCCTGCAGTTAAAAGAGCAGGAGAATCTGGATATGAGAATTGGACCGAATGTAACAGTTGTAGACATTCCGATGGTGGAGGCTTATGCATCAGGGCTTGGAGAGTTTTATACAGATCAGATCGCTTGTGCAGATGCGATTCTGATTAACAATATAGATCCGGAGGATGTGACGCCGGAGGAAATCCAAGAGGGACAGAAGATGCTGGAAAAGCTGGCACCGAGTGCATTAAAAGAAGAAAATGCACAGACAATCTTGCAATATATACTGAGTTTAGAAAGTGAGTGTAAAACGGAGCAAGAGCAGGATTTTAAAATCCAGTCTGATGAAAGATTTCTTATAGAAGAACAAGTACTGAAAAAGTATTTGGGAACAGAAGAGATGGTAGATATTCCGTCTGGTATTCGGGAAATTGGAGACAGCGCGTTTGAATATTGTATGGAAGTAAAGCTTGTGCATTTGCCGGAGACTCTGGAAAGAATTGGAAAACATGCCTTTCAGGGAAGTGGGATTCGAAGCATAGACCTTCCAGAGAAGTTAAAGGTAATAGAAGTCTATGCATTTAGTGGTACGCCATTGGAAGAAGTAAAGCTTCCGGAGCAGCTGGAAGAACTGGGACATAGTGCATTTCGATATTGTAGGATGTTGAAAAGAGTAAAGTTTCCGGAACATTTAGCGAAAATTCCACATGACATATTTAATGATTGTGGAAAGCTGCGAGAAGCAGAGCTGCCAAAGGATGTAGAAGTGATTGGAGCACATGCATTTTCCGGGTGTGCAGCACTTGAACGGATAGAACTTCCGGAGGGAGTCCGGGAGATTGAGGAAGGGGCTTTTGTGACATGTGTGAGTCTGGAGCAGATTCATTTGCCAGAAAGCTTGAAAGCAGTAGCGCGTAAAGTATTCTACCGTTGTACGAATTTAAAAGAACTCCATTTTCCGGGTCAGGTGACAGAGTACGGGAAAGGGATTTTTTCACAGTGTTCTGCGTTGAAACGGGTGTATATTGAGGGATGTCCAGTGGATCAAGAGGTTTTTAAGGACTGGGATATGTGGACAACTTGTTACGATATGGAAGAAATCATAGCGCCCAATATGGAGATTACAAGATTTGCGAAAGAATGGAGAATGTGGGCAGCGGCAGGATTGGCAGATTACCTGGTCGAACATGGGAATGTGCGAAGTGAGATTCTGGATTCTTATATTGAAGATTTAAAAGAAAACCGTAGTGCATATGAGACACTTTTGCTTGAGAACAAAAAATTATTGCAATTCTTCATTCAGTATCGATTATTGAATGGACAGGCAGTAGGCAGACTTTTGAATCAATCCTTGGAAAAATCGGATATGGAGATTCGAGGTATGTTGTTGAATTATCAGAATGAAATTCAAGATGAGGATAAAAAGGAGGAGACGGGCAGTCAGCTAGACCAGCTTTTGGCAGCGCTGTCATAGGGGTTATGAATATCAGGGAAGCAAAAGAACAGATTGAATATGCAGTGGGGTTATATCTGGAGAAGGATGAAAAAGGCAGATATGTGATTCCAATAGAAAAGCAACGCCCGGTATTTTTAATGGGTGCGCCCGGTATTGGAAAGACGGCAATTATGGAGCAGATTGCCCAGGAGCTTGGAGTTGCGCTTGTCTCTTATACGATGACACATCATACAAGACAAAGTGCATTAGGACTTCCTTACATTGTGAATAAGCAATATGGGGGACAAAACTTTCAGGTATCGGAGTACACGATGAGCGAGATTATTGCATCCGTGTATGAAGTGATGGAAGATACCGGAATTCAAGAAGGAATTTTATTTTTGGACGAGATTAATTGCGTATCTGAGACGCTCGCACCGGCAATGCTTCAATTTTTACAATACAAGACTTTCGGACAGCATAAAGTTCCGGAAGGCTGGGTGATTGTAACTGCTGGAAATCCACCGGAATATAATCATTCTGTGAGAGAGTTTGACATTGCTTCCTGGGATCGTGTGAAGCGGATCAATGTTGAGCCGGATTATAGTGTTTGGAAAACATATGCATATGAGCAGGGAATACATCCGGCAATTCTGACTTATCTGGATTTGAAGAAAGATGCATTTTATTCGGTAGAGAACACGGTGGATGGAAAATATTTCGTGACGGCCAGAGGCTGGGAGGATTTGAGTCAGGTCATGTGCCTGAGTGAAAAGAAGAATTTTCCGGTAGATATGAATCTGATCAGTCAGTATGTGCAGGATGAGCAGATTGCCAGAGATTTTACAATTTATTATGATTTGTTCCGTAAGTATAAAAATGATTATCAGGTAGACCGTATTTTGTTCGGTATTCCGTCAGAAAATGTAAGACAGAGAGTCATGAAAGCATCTTTTGATGAACGAATCTCATTCCTTGGCCTTTTGATGGACGGGATTACAGATACAGTAAAAGAGGCAATAGAACAGCAAAATGCGTTACTTGTATTTGGTGAGTGTCTGAAAAAGATAAAAGAAGAGACAGAAAAGGGACGTGACCTTATTTCATGTGTAGAAGTACAGACTACACGTCTGGCTGATAAGGAAAAGCAGAAGAAGCGTGCTGGAAATCTTTCTAGAAATCAGATACAGGAAGACGACAAGGTACTTGTCTATTTGGAAGCATGCCTTCAGAAGCTGGGCATTATGAGTCCAGATGAGAGAAACTTTGTCCTGCTTCGAGATTATTTTGCAGAGCTTACACAGAATTTTCAGGAACAGACAAGGAAGGCATCCGGTGCTCTTTCAAATGCATTTTATTTTTGTGAAGATGTCTTTGAGGAAGGGCAGGAGATTCTGATATTTGTAACAGCACTTACAGAGAATAAATATACAGCTAAGTTCATTGGACAGTATGGATGCCGGGAGTATTTTAAACACAATAAAAATCTAATGTTTTTCGAAAGGCAGCAGGATCTTATGGAGCAGATAAAAGCTCTTGGCCTTGATCAGGTATAAAAGCTATGGATGAGATTCGCAGAGAAAAAATCCAGATACTTGCGCAAGAAATTCTGAATTTCAGCAGACAGAGGATTTTGGTAAATATGCGTTTTTTGGAACCGGCATTGAACACATTTGAAGAGAAACCGGTGGAATATTTTGAGGAAGACAGGTGTGCTGACGATAAGATGTCAACATACGAAGAAAAGCCCGGTATGGGTACCGATGGCAGATTCCTTTATTATGATCCGATGTATGTATTGAAAGTATATCAGAAAGAAAAGGAAACTGTCAGTAGAGTATATCTGCATCTGATACTTCATGGTATATTTCGACATTTTTATGTCAGTCCGGTTGTGGAACATGACAGATGGGATCTCGCCTGTGATATGGCAGCAGAATACTTGATTGAAAGCTGGAAACTGGATTTTGCAAAATCTTCACGTGAACTGGAAGAAAAAAGAGAATTAGAACGTATTAGGAAGCTGACAGGCTTTATGAATGCGGAACGAATCTACAGATATCTGAAGGAACAGGATACATCAGAGATAAAGAGACTGGAAAAGATCTTTCGAATAGATGATCACAGTGGCTGGTATCCTAAAAAACAAAATATAAAAATGGTTCAAAGCTATGATATGAAAAACGGGCAGAATATTTGCTGTCAGGAACTAGAGGAAATGTGGAAGCAGATCTCGCAGAAGATTCAAGTAGATCTTGAGACTTTTATGAGGAGTCGAAGCAGTGAGGCAGGAGATTTCCTGATGAATCTGAAGTTGTCAAACCGAAAAAAGCAGGATTACAGTGCATTTCTTAGAAAATTTTCAAAACTGGGTGAATGCATGAAGATCAATGATGAAGAGTTTGATTATAATTTCTATACCTATGGTTTAAAACTATATGGTAATATGCCATTGATTGAGCCATTGGAATATAAGGATATTCGCATTGTTAAGAACTTTGTGGTTGTGATTGATACTTCGGGATCAGTAGAAGAGGAACAACTTCGAAAATTTTTGGAAAAAACCTATCAAATTTTGAGCAGCCAGCAGGATAATCGAATTCGCGTGAATTTTCATTTGATTCAATGTGATGCAAAAGTACAACAAGATGTTGAAATCACAACTTTGGATGAACTGGAGCAATTTATGGATGAACTGGTGCTGTGGGGACGCGGCGGCACAGATTTCAGACCGGCATTTGAATATATAGAAGAACTTAGAAGAAAAGGCGGACTTTCGAATCTGAACGGAGTAATTTATTTTACAGATGGAATGGGTGTATATCCGGTAAAAAAACCAGATTATCCGGTGGCGTTTGTTTTTGACAGTGTGACTTTGGATGATATACCGAAAGTACCTGCATGGGCAATTCGATATCTGCTGGATGCAATATAGACACTGTAAATGATAAATAAAATATATAGATGTAGCCAATTTGAAGAAATAAGTAACTGATGTTAAAATGAATCAGTATAAAAAGGCTAGAAAATATAAAAATTAAATAGAAAATAATATGTCTAGGAGGAAATGGATTATGGCAACGAAAGAGGAATTGTTAGCAAAATTATCAGAGTGTGTATTGGAGATGGAAGATGAGGATGTTGTAGATGTAGCGGAGGAATATATCGAAGCAGGCTATCCGGCTCTTGATGGAATTATGGAGGGGCTTGTAGATGGTATGAACAAAGCCAGCGTTCTCTATGATGAAGAGGAATATTTTGTAACAGACCTTCTTCTTTGTTCCGATGCAATGTATGCAGGACTGGATGTCTTAAAACCACATTTGGAGAGCAATGATAGTCAGGACAAGAAAAAAGCGGTAATTGGTGTTGTAGAAGGGGATACACATGATATCGGAAAGAATCTTGTGAAGATTATGTTAGAGACTGCTGGATTTGAGATGTATGATCTTGGACGTGATGTTCCGCTTGATCAGTTTATTGAAAAGGCAAAAGAAGTTGATGCAGATTTGATCTGTATGTCTACACTTATGACAACAACTATGGGCGGTATGCAGACTGTTATTGAGAAACTGAAAGAGCAGGGAATTCGTGATAAATTCAAAGTTATGGTTGGAGGAAGTCCGATTTCCAAAAAATTTGCAGATGATATCGGAGCTGAGGGATATTCTGTAAATGCAGTAGAAGCTGTGAAAGTTGCAAAAGAACTGACAGGAATTGCATAAGTAAAATAACGGCCCGGGATTTTACCGGGCTTAATCAGAATGTGGAAAGGAATAAGAATTCATGGATGCAAAAGAGCGAATTATAAAAGCAATGCATCAAGAACCGACTGACAGACCTCCATGTATCTGTCCCGGCGGTATGATGAATATGATTACAACAGACTTGATGGATGAAGTGAATGTGAGCTGGCCGGAGGCGCATTTGAATGCAAGAATGATGGCAGATCTCGCAGAAGCGAATTATGAAAAAGGTTGTTTTGAAAATGTTGGAGTTCCATTTTGTATGACAATAGAGGCCGAAGCTATGGGTGCTCAGGTGACGATGGGAAGTAAAGTGTATGAGCCGCATGTTACAGGTTATGCTATAAATTCTGTGACAGAATGGAAGACAATCACGCCGATGAGTATGGAAGAAGGAAGAGCGAAGGTCGTACTGGATGCAATCCGCATATTGAAATCGAGAAATTTGGAAGTTCCGATCATTGGTAATATTACCGGACCGGTCAGCACAGCAAGTTCTGTTATGGAGCCGGTTATTTTTTACAAGGAGCTTCGTAAAAAGAAAGAAGAAGCACATCAGTATATGCAGTTCGTGACAGATGAGATCATCAAGTTCGCAAGAGCTCAGATTGATGCAGGTGCAGATATTATTGCAATTTCCGATCCAAGCGGAACAGGAGAAATCTTAGGACCGAAGCTTTTTGAGGAATATACGGTAAAATACAATAATATGATCTGGGATGCTCTTCAGGAAGAGACAATGGGGAAAATCATGCATATTTGTGGACAGATGAAGAATGTATATCCGCAGGCTGAGCTGATCCATTCGGATGTATTGAGTTTTGATTCCTGTGTTGCAATGAAAGATGCAAGAGAGCACTTAAAGAATCATGCTTTAATGGGAAATGTCAGTACATGGACACTCGAGTTTGGACAGCCGGATAAGGTAGAACAGCTTGCTGTAAAGTGCTGGAAGGACGGTTCCAATATCATTTCCCCTGCGTGTGGACTTGGAACAAAATCTCCACTTACGAATATTCAGGCAATCCGTCATGGAATTATGGAGGAAGCTAAAGGAGTAGAAGCAAATGTATAAGATACGTGTTGTGCAGTCGGATAAGGAATTTGAATATGAATCAGGAGCAAGCCTTCTGGAAATTTTGCTGGCGCAGAATATATTTATTGATAATCCGTGTAATGGAAAAGGTGTCTGCGGAAAATGTAAAGTACGAATTGTATCAGGTGATGTAGGTGAAGTTTCTCCGACAGAACTTAGATTTTTAAAACCAGAGGAAATAGAGAGTGGAGTACGCCTTTCATGTTTGGTTCATCCAACGTGTAATCTTGAAGTAGAACTGATGCAGAAAGAGCGTAAACATGAAGTGTTATCCAAAGGTTATGTACCGAAGTTTGAAAAAGACCTGGATATTATCAAACAGACAGTGACTGTTCATAAGCCATTACTGACAGATCAGACTCCGTTTGAAGATCAGATAAAAAATCAGCTTTCAGATGTGGTATTTCCATTTTCTGTACTTCAGAGATTCAGTTTTAAAGAAGGCAATTATACAGCGGTTATTCATCGCCATGAGAACGGTAAAAAGGTTCTGATGGATCTGGAAGAGGGAGATACAACCAAAGCTATGTATGGTATTGCAATCGATATTGGAACTACGACGGTTGTTACCGCCTTGATTGACATGCTTACAGGAAAAGAGATGGCAAATTCCTCTATGATCAATGCACAGAAACATTTTGGACTGGATGTGCTGACCCGTATTACTTATGAGATGGAGCATCCGGAAGATGGAATTCAGGCACTTCAGGATGCAATTGTTGCATCTATCAATGAGATGATCGCCGACGTGTGCGGTCAGACAGGGGTGAAAAAAGAGCAGATTTATGAAGTGGCAATAGGAGCGAACTGTACAATGATGCATATGCTTCTTGGAGTGGATGCATTGTCTATCGGCAAATCTCCATATGCGCCTATGTTTGTAAAAGCAAAAGATATCGAGGCAGAAGAGATCGGTATTCATGCATCAAAAGGAGCAAGACTTTATTGTCTGCCTTCTGTATCGTCTTACATTGGAGCTGATATAGTAGCTGGTGCATATGTATGTGAACTTCACAAAGCGGATGAAAATGTTTTATTTATTGATATTGGAACTAACGGTGAGATTGTGTTCTCGGATCATGGTAGATTATTATCCTGCTCTTGTGCAGCAGGTCCGGCACTGGAAGGTATGAATATCAGCTCTGGTATGCGTGCGGCAGAAGGGGCAATCGAAGATGTCGAGATTACCGAAGATGGCGTAAAATTGAAAATCATTGGAAATACGGAACCAATCGGTGTCTGCGGAAGTGGAATCCTGGCGGTCGTAAAAGAACTTGTCAGAAGTGGACTTGTCAGAAAAGATGGTGCATTTATCAAATTAAAGAAACTGGATGAGACGGATTATCGTTATCCGATGATTGAGATGGACGGGGTCAAACGTCAGTTTAAGATGACGGAAGAACTGAAGATCACACAAGGAGATGTTCGTCAGGTTCAGCTTGCAAAAGGTGCGATTTTATCTGGATTTTATGCGCTTCTTAAAAAAGCAGGAAAAGAGATGAGTGAGCTTGATAAAGTCATGATTGCGGGACAGTTCGGAGCACATCTTCCAGCGGAAAGCTTGATCGGAACAGGAATACTTCCGGCAGAAGTCAAAGAAAAATTAGTCTATGTCGGAAATTCTTCCAAGACAGGAGCTTATATGGCGCTTTTATCTGGTCAGGCAAAGCGTGAGATGGAAGAACTTGCTCATCATATGGATTACATGGAACTCGGGGCAACCGAAGGATATGAAAGATTATTTGCAGATTGTCTGATGTTCCCAGAGGTGTAGATATGGGAGATATTAAAGATTTTAAATGTACGTATGATAATTCAGCAGGAATTCGTTCAGAAATTACAGAAGGACTTGGACTTACATTTCCTGATGCATATATGCACTGTGACACAATGGTTACGCTTGCAAAAGCGATGAGGCAGGCAGATGGGGCACTGATCTGTGAATTACCATTCTGTCATACAGTTGAAGCTGAAGCGATGGGCGGAATTGTTAATATGGGAAATGAAATCGCAGGTCCAAGAGCAGGCGGATATGTCTGCACAGACATTGAACAGATATTGGATCTTCCGGAGATTGATTTCTCAAAAGGCAGAATTCATGAAGTGCTTATGGCTTGTAAGAAACTTCGTGAACAAGGAGAACATGTTGTGTTCGAGGTTTCTGGTCCATTTACGATTTTAAATGTACTGATCGATGCCAGATATGTGTTCAAAGGAATGCGTAAGAAACCAGAAGTTGTTGAAAAAGTATTTTGGAAGCTGGGTGATCAGATTTTGAAATACATGGAATTAGTGAAGGAATATGGTGGAGATCTTATCAGTTATGCAGATTCTTCAGGAGGATTAAATATTCTCGGGCCGAAGATGTTGGAAGATGTCACATTGAATTTCACATATCCATTCTTGAAAAAAGCAGAAAAAATTGCAGATGAAAAGACAATGATACTGCTTTGTCCAAAGACAACACTTGCTCTTCTGGGAACAGGAAAAGCGAAATTCGTAGATCATAAGCTGGAAGAACCAGTGGGATATGCACAGGCCTGCATTGATATGGTCGGTAAAGTAAATATTGCCGGACAGATGTGTATTAAGAATGTGGGATATCAGTTAAATAATGGAATGTTCAAAGAAGTGAAATTACTTTAATACTCAAAATGGGAAGCGGTCAATGCCAACACCACATAAGGATGTTTTAGTTTAATGCCTATACGGTGCAACTCAGAAATGGGTTGCACCGTTTGTCTGATTATGCGATAAAACGAAACTGCTGAGGATTTTTTTGCATTTCTTCCATTATTGCAAGAATTTCTTGCTCAGTTGGAATATCAATCATTCCAACAGCAGTGAAATACACATCAACTTTTACATAACAGTGACCGCTTGATTTATCGTTATTGTGAACTTCAATTCGTTCAATAAGTGTGTTCACAAGCGTTGGCGTAAGTTCTTTAATTTCTGTAATTTCACGGAGAGTACGGAGTAATAATCTGAGGTCGGTAACTTTCTGACCGGCATCATCTAATGCCGCTTTCCATTCTTCTATTTCTGTCTGTAACCTCTTTTGCTCACACTCATAATTTTGAAGCAATTTGGAAAATCGTTCGTCCGAAAGTATTCCGGCAGCGTTTTGCTCAAACACTTTCTCAATCAGCTTGTCAATTTCCGATATTCTTTTTTCTCCTCGCTCAACTGATAGTCTGAACTTTTTATTCTCCGTTTGACTTACAAGATTTGTTTTCTTGGCAAGCATATAGAGAAAAGCTGGTTCATAGCATCTCACAAAATCTGCTAAACTTCTTATAGCTTCAAGCACAATCTGCTCCAAAACTACATCACGGATATAATGAATTTGGCAATTACCTCTGCCGTTTTTATAATTGGAACATCGCCAAAATTCTTGAGTTCTCTTAAGACTTTTCGCCGCACAAAAGTGTAATTTAGCTCCGCAATCAGGACAATAAACCAATCCTGAAAACAAACTCTGCCTACCCGTTGCAGTAGGACGGCGACGATGTTTGCGGAGTTCTTGAACTCTCAGCCATTCTTCCTCAGATATAATTGGCTCTTGCATATTCGGAATAATTTGATATTCTTCGATAGGATTATGAATTACCTTATGAACCTTGTAGCTGACAGTCGTGCTTTTGAAGTTTACCGCACAGCCGGTGTATTGTCTGTTTTCAAGAATATTTACAACAGTTTTCTTGTCCCATTTACAAGAATCGCAAGGCACTTTCTGTGCGTGTTTTCTTCCGATACTTTCATAATATGCCGATGGAATAAGTATATTTTCCTTTTCTAACTGCGTTGCAATTTGTAGCGGTCCTCGACCTGCAAGACATAAAGAATAGATTTTGCGTACAATATTGGCAGCGGGTTCATCAATTATCCATTGTTCTTTGTTATCTGGGCTTTTCATATATCCGAACGGAACTGTTGCAGAAACACGCTTACCATGCTCCGCTTTGGATTGCCATACAGCACGGATTTTCTTAGAGGTTTGTGCAGCATACCATTCATTAAAAATGTTATAAAACGGAAGCATTTCCATACCATTACCGGTTGTGCTGTTTACATTTTCCTGAATGGAAATGAATGTAATGCCTAAGGAAGGATATACAATTTGTGTAAGTCTCCCGGCTTCAACCTGTTCTCTGCCGAAGCGGGAAAGGTCTTTTACAATAATCCTACAAATCTTACCTTCTTCAGCCATTCTTTGCATACGCTGGAAGTCACTTCGTTCAAAACTTGTACCAGAAATCCCGTCATCTACAAAGAACATTGTATTTTTGTAGCCGTACTTTTTACAATAATCAAGCAAAATTTGTTTCTGATTTCTTATACTGTTTGATTCATCACCGGATATCCTTTTATCTTTTTCGTATTCAACAGATAATCTGCAATAAAGAGCAGTGATGAGCTCATCGTTTGTTTCTGTTGTCATAATTTTACGCTCCTTTCCGACAACAGGGCATAACAAAGATATATTTATATTATTACGCCCTGTGTCTTTTGGCTATTGTATGAATATCAAATTGGCTTTTCAGGCAATATCAGTTTCTGAAATTGCTGAAGCACATTTTCTCTGCCATTGGGATTAAAATGTGTGCTGACTTCGTAAGTTGTGTTGCCTATTTTCATAAAGAACGGTTCATCATTCTTTTCAAAATACGGTGCATATATTGAATTGTTTTTTTCTGTCATCGTTCATCCCTCATGTTTCTTTCTCTTTGCTTCTTCCATTTTTCGAGCAGAGATATTATTGTTTTCTGCATATCGGATTTGGTGTAGTTTTTCGGAAAATATTTGCGTATATCTTCTTCTATAAAACGAACCTGTTCTTTTTGATTGGGCTTTTCTTCGCACAAAACTGCAAACACAACATCGGTTGAATATTTGCCTTGTTCACTGAATTTTCTTAATCGCTGTGCCTGTGATAATGACGGCGTAGCGTCTGTAAATTCGATTTGGTCAAGCAATGTTCTTTGCTCATATTCCGACAGATATGAAATCTCAACCGCAGGAGTAAAGGCTATCCGTTCCTCGTCTACAAGTTTTAAGAGCTCAAATATCAAGTATGTCAGACGGATATATCGTTGAACATTTCTGCCGCTTTCGGTGTCGGATATGTTATCTCTTGACTTGTGGACAACTTGTCCATAAGTTTTGCCTTGATGCTTTAAGGCTTCTAATTTCATTTTGTATGCGAAGGCTTTTTCGCTTGGCAAGATATGTTCACGGTGTATGTTTGAATCCACCATTTGCACAATCGCCTCATCTTTTGTAAGTTCTTTTATTGTCACGGGTATGCTTGTTATCCCTAACGCTTTGCAAGCTTTAACTCGTCTGTGTCCGCTGATAATTTCATATTTACCTGCCGGAAAAGGACGAACAATTATCGGTTCAAGCAATCCGTTTTCTTTTATGCTCTCTGTAAATTCTTGTTGCTCAATTCCGCTTCTTTCCTTAAACGGATGATTTTCAAAAGGAATGAGCAACTCTATATCTATTATCTGTATCATTTAGTTATCTCCTATATGTTTTTCTTTTCGGCAGGTATTGTCTTACTCTATAAGTCTTAATACCTTCTGTTATTCGGAAATCAAGAAAGGCGAAAATCAGAATTGTCTTAGATAGATAATGCTTGGCTTTCCCTGACCTTGTCTCTTGCGCAATATTAAATCCGCTGTTTCGAGTTCTGAAAATAACTTGCATATTTTTTCGTGACCGAAATGCAGTTTTTCCTGAGTGGATTTAATCGTAAAATATTGATATACTCTGCCTTGTTTATCTATCCAGCGATTTTTGACGGACAAATACATTCGGTCAAGCAAAAGCCCGTACAGCATTTTTGCGTCGGTTGAAACTGACTTGTATTTTTCTTCAAACAACGCTTTCGGTACTTTGTAGAATGCAAAGTTTTTGGCATCGGTTATTTTGAAATATCTGTTCACTGTGTCGCCTCCGTTTCTGTATTGATTTGGTACCGAAATCGGCAATTTTTTGCTTGTATCGGCTTGAAATTTTTTGTAAGTGTTATTTATCATCTTTTGTAATTATGCTCCTTTTTGCTTTGAATTTTCGGCAGTAAACAATAATGACACGATAGCTTTGTTTGCAATCGTTATGACATTTTCTGCAAAACTTATTACATGTTCTTCTGCCTGTATTGGGATTCATGAAAAAATTCCATTCTTGTTTTAATTTCTTTGATAATCTTGGCATTGTAAAAAACTCCTTTCACTCATTTGGACAAAGGGTGCCAAAATGCACACCCAAATCGAATAACTGAGAAGAAAAAATATTTTTTCTTTAGCGAGCAGACCTTTTTACTCCTATATTGCCAAAAAAGAAAAACCGCCTGTCAAAAATAAATTTGATAGACGATTATTTCACTTGATGTCGTGCAATTCGGACAATAAAATTTTATTTATTTAATTTTGCTCTTGAATATGCTATAATAACATTGGATTTTTATGCGATGTGACAAATTGTACTGTTCAATTTAACTTCCGATAATTTTAACTATCAGGAAGCAAAAATATCAAAGGGGTTAATGATATGTTACCTGAAGAAAAAGCAAGAGTAAAAATAGATAAACAACTTATGGATTCTGGTTGGAATATTGTCTCACGAGATGAATATATTCCTAATCTTTCTTTGGCAGTCAAAGAAGCACTTATGCAGGGTGGCAAAGAAAGTGATTATCTTCTTTTTATTGATAATAAAGCAATTGCAGTTATAGAAGCAAAGAAAGAAGAAAATTCTCTTGGAATAGAAGTAGCTAAACAAGCAGAAAATTATGCTGTGACTCCGGAGAATTGGTACGGTACTTGGTTTGATAATTTGATTCCTCTTGTTTATCTTGCAAATGGCAAAAAAATTCTATTTAAAAATATGTTAACTGATCCCGACGGAGATTATATTGAACTTACAGAGATACATTCGCCTAAAAAAATGTTGCAGCTTATAGACAAGAAATCCGAATATGGTGCATTGCCTCGAATTGAAGAAAAGGGGCTTCGCAATTGTCAATATGAAGCAGAAGTTAATTTTGAAAATTCAATTAGAAAAGGTCGAAAAAAAGCACTTGCTGTACTTGCTACCGGTTCGGGAAAAACATATCTTGCTTGCCTTGCGGCATATAGACAATTGAATTATACACAAACTGGAAGAGTTTTGTTTTTGGCTGACAGAAACAACCTTGCTCGTCAAGCAGAAACAGAATTTAAATTATTTGACAGAACAGAGAAGCAACAACCGCTAAATGATTTATATACAATAAACAGACTAACTAAACCGGATAAGATTAACAGTGATATAGTTATATCGACTATTCAAAAGTTGTTTGCGGTTTTAACAGGTCAAAAGATAGATGATATTGATGAAGATGAAGAGGATGACAAATCTTTTATTTCTGACGAAAAAAATGAACCTGAAGTTAAATTAGGTAATAATCTCAAATTGTCTCCAGACCATTTTCAATTTATTATTGTTGACGAATGTCATCGCTCCATTTATGGAAAGTGGCAATCTGTCCTTAAATATTTTAATGGGGCAAAAATACTTGGATTGACAGCAACACCAACACCGGAAGCATATGCATTTTTTAATGACAATATCATTGAAGAATACACTTATGAAGATTCTATTGTTGATGGCGTTAATGTTCCAAATCGTGTTTATAGAATAAAGACTGAACAGACGGAGCACGGCGGTGCTATTGAAAAAGGAGCCACTGTTATTGAAACCACTCGTAACGGTAAAAAAGTGGACTTTTATATTTCAAATAAACGTATCGATTACACTGAAGCACAACTTGACCGTTCAATTGTAAGTCCGGAACAAATTCGATTAAATTTAGAAGAATTTAAAAAATCTATTTATACCGATTTATTCCCGGAGCGTAAGGTGTCTTGGAATTACATACCGAAAACCCTTATTTTTGCAAAAGATGACCATCACGCTACTGAAATAGTGAATATTGTAAAAGAAGTATTTGCCGAAAATTTTGATGATAGTATCGTTCCCGAAAAATTTGTGCAGAAAATAACATATTCTGCCGGAGACACTGATGCACTTATTAGAGAATTCCGAACAAATAAAGAGTTTAGAATTGCCGTTACTGTAACTTTAGTAGCAACCGGTACAGATGTTAAACCTTTGGAAGTTGTTTTCTTTATGAGAGATGTCAATTCCGATGTTCTTTATACTCAGATGAAAGGCAGAGGCTGCCGTGTTATAAGTGATGATAAGTTGAGAGAAGTTACTCCAAATGCGACAACAAAAGATTGTTTTTATATTGTTGATGCCATTGGTGTAACCGAACACGATAAACAAATTCCAAAAGCAGGAAACGGAAAGGGTGGACAGAAGAATAAAACTCCCAAATTAGAACAACTTCTGGAATATCTTTCTCATGGTTATGTTAGCGATGATAATTTGGCATTATTGCGTGATTATTGCGCAACTATAAATCATAGATACGAAGAAAATGCTTTATTTGGATATCATTTAAAGACATTTATTTCAAATTACAATTTTTCGCCAAAGGAACTTGCATTCAATATAAATGAGGCATTATCAAAAAATATGTTGCCGCCATTTGAAAGTGTATCAAGCAAAAACAGTGCAAGAAATAATCTCGTTTCTTGTTTGATTACCAATCTTGGTGCAAGAAAAAAATTGCTTGAATTACATAGAGGATATTATGCAGTTTCACCGGATGAGGATAAGTTAATTGAAAAAGGCTTTTCAAAAGAACAAGCACTTTCGTTTATTGAAAATTTTGAAAAATATATTACTGAAAACGCCGATAGCATAGAAGCACTTCGTATCATTTATAATTCTGAAGATACTGTTATTACCCATTCAATGCTTTCGGAACTTCAAGAAAGATTACTGTCTGAAAATCGTTCATTTACCCCGGCAAAAATATGGGGTAACTATAAGCTCTTGGATACAGACAGTAATGTTGATGAATTGGATATTAGCCAAAATGCAAACGCATTAACGAACTTAATTCAGATTGTTCGCTATGCATATAAAAAGAATCCTAAACTCATCAGCTTGCTTAAAGGATATTCACAAAGATTTACTCTTTATTGCGGGCAAGCTCAGCGTACTCTTACAGAAGACCAGAAAGATATTATGAAGCATATTGCGGATTATGTAATAAATGATGGTTATATCAGTATCAATGAATTGAATGAAATTGATACTGATTTATGGAGAAAAGCAATAAAAACTTTTGGAGCTCCGTCGCTTAAAACGGAACTTGTTACTTTATCTAAATTTTTATTAAAGGCGGCTTAAATTATGACAGAAAATCAAATTAAAACTGAATCGGCTCTTATCAAAAAGGTTGGAGACATAGCGAATGTTATGGCTGCTGCCGGTGTCGGTTTTACAGATTATATTACTCAGCTTACATATATACTTTTTCTTAAAATGGATGAAGAAAAAGAGGAAATGGGGCTTGAAAGCACCATTCCGGATGGATACAAGTGGAAAGACCTTGTTAATCTAAACGGAACAGATTTAATTGAAAAATATGAAGAAATTTTAAGGGAATTGGCAAAAGAAGAAGGATTAATAGGCACTATCTTTACAAAGGCTGCAAACAAAATTGATAGCCCTGTAAAACTGGCAAAAATCATTGAAATGGTAAAGAGTGAAAACTGGTATATGATGGAAGGCGATTTAAAAGGTGCCATCTATGAATCTATTCTTGAAAAGAATGGACAAGATAAGAAAAGTGGTGCCGGTCAGTATTTCACTCCACGTGCTCTTATTCAAGCAATGGTTGATGTAACAGACCCGCAAATTACAGAAACTGTTGCAGACCCTGCTTGCGGTACAGCCGGATTTTTACTTGCAGCTTATGAACATATGAAGAAGCAGGCTAAAAATTCCAATCAATTAACAAATTTGAAAAACAATGCATTATTTGGAGCTGATAATACTCCGCTTGTTGTAACGCTTGCGTCTATGAACTTATATTTACACGATATAGGTACTCATACCAGTCCTATTGTATGCCAAGATTCGTTGCTCGATACATCGGATAAAATGTATGATGTTATTCTTGCAAATCCGCCTTTTGGTACAAGACCGCAAGGAAGTGGTGAAGTCTCTGCTGTTCGTAGTGATTTCATAAAAACATCGGACAATCAGGTTAATTTTTTACAGCATATTATGTCCATTGTTAAAACCGGCGGTCGTGTGGCAGTCGTATTACCGGATAATGTTCTTACCGACGGAAATGCAACTGCAAAAGTTAGAGAAAAATTACTTAAAGATTTTAATCTTCACACAATATTGAGACTTCCTACAGGAATTTTCTATGCTAATGGTGTAAAAACAAATGTTTTGTTCTTTGAAAAAGGCAAATCAACCGAAGATATTTGGGTTTATGATTATAGAATAGGTATAAAACATACGCTTGTACAAAAGCCGCTTACAAGGGAACATCTTGATGATTTTGTCTCTTGCTATTGTTCCGGGCATATGCAAGACCGTATACCTACATATTCTGAAGAAAATCCAAACGGAAGATGGAGAAAATTCACAAAAGATGAGGTCTATTCTCGTGACCAGTTGAAATTAGACTTTAAATGGATTGTAAGTGAAGAAGATGACGACCGCACATTAGCCGAAATGATTTCACAAATAAAAGAGGAATCAGTAAATATTGCAAAAGCGGTTGCTGAACTTGAAAAGCTTATAGGAGAGGTGGACGAATAATGGATACCAAAGTATTAAGACAAAAAATCTTGGATTTGGCTATCCGTGGTAAACTTGTGCCGCAAGATCCGAATGACGAGCCGGCGTCTGTTCTCCTTGAACGTATCCGTGCTGAAAAGCAGAAAATGGTCAAGGACGGAAAGTTGAAACCTAAAGACATTAAAAACGATACAGTTATCTTCAAAGGTGATGATAATTTACATTATGAGAAATTCTCCGATGGAACGGTAAAATGTATAGAGGATGAAATACCATTTGATGTGC
>CAKRCL010000025.1 GCA_934307335.1 uncultured Dorea sp.
AAAGAAAGACCTTGAGTTCAATATAAACTCTTGGTCTTTCTTTTTTTCGGGACTATTCTTTTTTCACAGCCCCTTTTCATTGCTTTATGTTATTCATTTGCCTCGATCAGAATACGGATATCACAATCTGCCGCCTTATTTCCGTTAATATCTAACGAATATCTCACCTGCAATTCAATTCGGTCTTCCTCAACCTGTACATCCATACCTTTCGTATATGTTCCGAGAAGAAGATCCCCATACGGTGTCTGATACGGAGTCACATTGATCTTATCCGTCTCAAATACCATGTGTGAATTCGTAATTCCACTCTTTGTTATCTCTAGAAGTTGTCCTTCTTCAATCTTGATCCGGTTCTTGATCGTTCCCGGAATTCCTTCAACAACTTCATCATAAAGAATGTAATGTTTTCCATTTTTCAAATAATAGGTGGCAGGAGTTGTCACTTCAATGGAGTTTGCTTCATCTGCTGTATCCTCCTGCACCATCATCATATTATCTTCATAATGAAGTCCTGATATTGTAATCAATACATTTTTTGTCATAAATTACCCATTTCTTACAGAGAGAGCTTTTTGGAAATCTCATACTGATATGCCGGAATTCCCTTCTGCATTCCAAGAGCTTCCTCAATATCAAAGTCTACATACTCACCGTGTCTGTATCCTACGATGCGGTTCGTCTTTCCTTCCAAAAGAAGGTCAACTGCCATAGATCCCATGATGGAAGCATACACACGGTCTTTACAAGTCGGGCTTCCACCACGCTGCATGTGACCGAGAATTGTTGCTCTTGTCTCCATACCTGTTCTTTCTTCAATTGTTTTTGCAAGATTTACAGAATCACCGACACCTTCGGCGTTAATAATAATGTAATTCTTCTTGCCGCGTTTTTTAGATTCTTTAATATCATTAATAAGATCATCAATGTCATACCCTTCCTCTTCCGGAAGAAGAATACGCTCTGCTCCGTTCGCAATACCACACCAAAGTGCAAGATATCCTGCATCACGTCCCATTACCTCGATGATAGAACATCTACTATGAGATGTTGACGTATCACGTACTTTGTCAATTGCCTCCATAGCTGTATTTACAGCTGTGTCAAATCCGATTGTATACTCTGTACAATCAATATCAAGATCGATGGTTCCAGGAACACCGATTGTATTAACTCCAAGATATGCCAGCTTCTGCGCACCACGGAAAGATCCATCTCCTCCAATTACTACCAGACCGTCTATTCCATATTTCTTACAGATAGCTGCAGCTTTCTGCTGACCTTCCTCTGTAACCATCTCTTTACAGCGAGCTGTCTGAAGAATAGTTCCTCCCCGCTGAATAATATCGGACACATCTCCTGCGTCAAGATCGATGATTTCCTCGTTGAGAAGCCCCTTATAACCTTTTCTGATACCTCGTACTTTTACACCTTTACCAAGTGCTGTTCTGACAACGGCACGAATTGCCGCGTTCATTCCCGGAGCATCTCCTCCACTTGTCAATACACCAATTGTACGAATGATTCTTTCTGCCATGATTCTTCTCCTCCATCGTTATTATTTTAACTTATCTACGGTACATTGTATATGAAATACCTTAGCTTTTCAATGGTTTTTCCACTACTTTTACGCAAGATTCACCAAAATAATTCATAAGCCGGCTTAATAACCCCGGTTCTATGTTTACATTTCGATTAGCCGGAAGCCTTTTCACTGCACGTTCTGCTTTACAAAATACAATAACTTCATCTGTTCCATCAGAAGCCGCAAGCATATCATACAACATCTGTTCCCCCTGTAAAAATGTCTCTTTATCCGGATATTGAATCCACAATTCTTTTTTCTTTTCTCCAAAAGGTGTGACCTTCTCACAGATTAACTTACTTGCCGCTTCATCTTCTTCAGACACACGACCTTTTATGAATACCATCTTTTCTTCTTCCAGATATTGATGATACCTTTCATAATCACGCGGAAATACTACAACCTCCACAGAACCCATAAGATCTTCTATCGTCAGGAAACACATCGTCTTATTCGTCTTTGTATATTTAATTGTCTTTCCGGCAATGATACCACCGATAATTTCTGTCGCCCCATCACTGACTCTTGTAAACCCAAGTTCGTCATCAAACTGGAACTCCTGTGTCGTACGGGAAATTCCATTTTTCCATTCCGTCTCATACTCTTCCATCGGATGACCACTCAAGTAGATTCCAAGTACCTCTTTTTCAAATGCCAGTTTTGTTGCCTTTTCATATTCTCCTACATTCGGCAGAGGAATATCAAATTCTGCTTTCTGATCTTCATCTACAATATCAAACAGAGACATCTGTCCTGTCATAGAATTTTTCTTTTCACGGTTGACTTGATCTAGAATCTGCACATAGATGACCATAAACTGTTTTCTCGTTCCTCCGAGTCCATCAAATGCACCGGATTTAATAAAGTTTTCAATCGCTCTCTTATTAATATCTTTCCCGGCCATCCGCTCAATAAAATCTTTCAGGTTCTTGAACTCGCCATTCGCCTTTCGCTCCTTGACAATCTCCTTGATCACCGGTCTTCCGATACTTTTAATTGCAGCAAGTCCATAACGAATAGATCCATTATCCACCGAAAAACTGCTGTATCCTCGATTAATATCCGGCGGTAGAATCTGAATCCCCATCTGGCGGCAACTGTAAATGTATTCTGCTACTTTTCCAGGATTGTCAATCACAGATGTCATAAGTGCTGCCATGTATTCTGTCGGATAGTAATACTTCAACCATGCAGTCTGATAAGAAACAACTGCATAAGCTGCTGCATGAGACTTGTTGAATGCATATTTAGCAAAATCTGTCATCTCATCATAGATCTTATTTGCCGTCTTTTCGTCTATCCCATTGGCAATACAGCCCGGCACTCCTTCCTCCGGATTACCGTACACAAAATTCTGGCGTTCTTTCGCCATGACATCTGCCTTTTTCTTAGACATTGCACGACGCACTAGATCGCTTCGACCAAGTGTATATCCTGCCAGATCTCGTACAATCTGCATAACCTGCTCCTGATAGACAATACAACCGTATGTTGGCGCTAGAATATGTTCCAGTTCCGGACAGTCGTAAGTAATCTGTTCCGGATGTTCTTTTCCTTTAATATATTGCGGGATAAAATCCATCGGTCCTGGACGATATAAAGAAATTCCGGCAATAATATCTTCCAGACTCTGCGGCTTAAGCTCTTTCATAAAGTTCTTCATTCCCGGACTTTCCAACTGGAACACACCATCTGTCCTTCCGGTCCCAATCGAATCTAACACCGCTTTATCATCGTAATTGATTTTGTTCACATCAATTTCTTTTCCTGAACTATAACTTGCCTGTTTCTCTGCATCGCGGATAACTGTTAACGTACGCAGTCCTAAAAAGTCCATTTTCAGAAGTCCGAGTTCTTCCAATGTAGTTGCTACATACTGCGTTGTCACAGACCCGTCTGAACCAAGTGACAAAGGAACATATTCTTCTACTGGTTTCTGACTGATCACGACTCCTGCTGCATGCATAGATGTATGTCTCGGAAGACCTTCCAGACGCATGGACATATCGATCAGTTCTTTTACCTGTGGATCCTCATCATATGTCTTTCGAAGTTCCGAACTCGTCTTCAAAGCTTTTTCCAATGTAATATTCAGTTCTTTTGGAATCAGCTTTGCAATATTATCTACAAATGCATACGGCAAATCCATCACACGGCCTACATCTCGAATGACGCCTCTTGCAGCCAGTGTACCAAAGGTGACAATCTGTACCACTCGGTCCGCCCCATATTTTCTTCCCACATAATCAATGACTTCCTGACGTCTTTCATAGCAGAAATCCACATCAATATCGGGCATGGACACTCGCTCCGGATTCAAAAAGCGTTCGAAAAGTAACTGATATTTGATTGGATCGATACTGGTGATCTCCAGACAATATGCCACAATACTTCCGGCACCAGAACCACGTCCCGGTCCAACCTTAATTTTCTGGGATCTTGCATAATGAATAAAGTCCCATACAATCAAGAAATAATCAACATACCCCATCTTGTGAATGACTGAAAGCTCATAATCCAGTCGATCTTTCAAATCCTGTGATGGATTCGGATAACGTCTTTCCAGTCCTTCATAACATAATTTGTTCAAATATTCCCAGGAGGATAATCCATCCGGGACATCATATTTTGGAAGCTTCGTCACTCCAAACTCAATCTCTACATTGCAACGATCTGCAATTTTCTGTGTGTTTTCAAGTGCCTGGAGCGCATACGGAAACAGCTTACGCATCTCTTCTTCCGATTTGATAAAGTACTGACCGCCTTCATAACGCATCCTGTCTTCATCCGCCAGTTTTTTTCCAGTCTGAATACAAAGCAAAATATCATGCGCCTTTTCGTCCTTCGCATAAGTATAATGAACATCATTTGTTGCGACAAGTTCAATCCCTGTCTCCTGTGACATGCGAAGCAAGGACTGATTCACAGTTTGCTGTTCCAAAATACCGTGGTCTTGCAATTCCAGGAAAAAATTCCCTTTTCCAAATATTTCCTCATAACGAAGTGCTGCTGCTTTTCCTTCGCTATACATCCCACGGGTAATATTCCTCTGTACTTCACCCGCCAGACACGCGCTAAGTGCAATAATCCCTTCGTGAAATTCCCGTAACAATTCCAGATCTACACGCGGCTTATAATAATAACCTTCCGTATATCCACGGGACACAATCTTCATCAGGTTATGGTATCCCTGCTCATTCTCTGCCAGAAGCACAAGATGATAATATCTGTCATCCCCGCTTCCAACAGCTTCCTTATCAAATCGGGAACCCGG
Source organism: uncultured Dorea sp. (assembly GCA_934307335.1). Classification (GTDB taxonomy): domain Bacteria; phylum Bacillota; class Clostridia; order Lachnospirales; family Lachnospiraceae; genus Dorea. The sequence continues at coordinate 4,860 of CAKRCL010000025.1, forward strand.
TGCAACATATACTTCGCAGCCAAGAATCGGCTTGATTCCCTGTGCCTTCGCAGCGCGATAAAAATCAATCACACCAAACATACAACCGTGGTCCGTAATTGCCACACTATTCATTCCCAGTTCTTTGACTCTGGCTACACATTCTTTTATTTTATTAGAACCATCCAACAGACTGTACTCTGTATGGACATGCAAATGTGCAAAGCTCATATATCTATCTCCCTTAATTCTATGTTGAAAAAGAAAGCGCTGACAGAACCTTATGCCTGCCAACGCTAATACTTCATTCTCTCTTCCGGTTCTAGCCGTTGATCATAAATGAGATCAGTCTATCAATGTCTTCTTTCTCATGTGCAACAATCTCCATCTCCGGAATCTCTCCATTTGAAAAGATAGTCGCGAGTGATACATACTGAGATAACTTTGACTTCAGATTCAGTCTGTCTCCTTCACCTGTAACAAGCTCAACTTTTCCTTTGCAATCATCAACTGCTTTAAAAAAACCTTCAATGTCTGTAATATTCTGTACTTTCATATGCTCGCGCTCCTTTCAATTTTTACCACGCCCTCATTATACCTTATCCACGTGGAAATTCAATAGATTTTTCTGTAATAATTATTTTATTCTCCTTCAAAAGACGTCCCACTGCACGTTTAAAAGCATTTTTACTAAGTCCCAGTTCTCTCTTTATTTTTTCCGGATCTGCTTTATCCGTAAATGGAAGTATTCCACCATTTTCTTTCATATATTTGACAATTAATGCTGCATCTGCATCCATCTGGATAAATGCTTTCTCTCGCACGCTTAGATCCAATTTTCCATCTTCACGGACTTTAATAACTCTTGCCTGAACCTTGTCACCTACCTGAAGATGTCCGCCATATGCTTCTCTCTTTGGAATAAGTGCCGAATATTTGTTATCAACTGCTACAAACACTCCAAAATTATCACTTCTTTCATAGACGATTCCTTCTACATGATCATCTTTTTGATATGGAGAATCCGCGGACAACTTTTCATAAACTTTCATTGTCGCACAAAGTCGCTCGGACTTATCTACATAAAGAGCAACCAGCACCTGATCTCCTTTTTTCACTTTCGCTGTCTGTTCTTTGAACGGAAGCAAAAGATCCTTCGGTAATCCCCAATCCAAAAATGCTCCGATTTTTCCAGTATCTTTAACCGTCAGCACTGCCAGTTCGCCCAATGTAATCTTCGGCTGTGCAGTTGTTGCAATTAGTCTGTCACTGGAATCTTTGTAAAGAAACACCTCAACCGGATCACCAATCTCTACATCCTTTGGCACTTCTTTTTTCGGAAGTAACACTCGTTCTTCACTTGTTCCAAGATATATTCCAAAATCAACAGTTTTCACAACTGTCAGCATTCTTCTTTTTCCCAGTTCTTCGATTAATTTCATCTCTCTTTTCCTCCTATATTAACTGAAACGCCACGCACAAGATATCGCTTTTCAAATTACTGCCACGCAAATTCTACTGTCGCATACAGATCACCGTCCGTTGCACAAAGTTCTACGATTGTACGGTCTTCTCGTTCTCCCACTCGTGGCAGGATCACATCTCCAAACACTGCAGATTTTTTATATTCTACCCGCACCTGTCTGATGATTTTCTCCTGATTTAACACCTCCATTGCCATCTGTACATACTGACAATTATTCACATGCTCATTTGTATCAATGTGATATCTGCGCACCGGAAACGGTTCCAGACTTACAGCTGTCTTTGGTAGTATAATCTTTCTAGGTTCATAATCCATATCCAGAGGCTCACATTGCCCGTATGCATCCACTTCATCCTGTTCCGGTCTTACCGGACGTCCTTTTTCCATGTCCATATATACCCAGACTGACTGTGCATATGCAAGTCTTTTACCATCTGCATCTGTCATACAAAAGTTACGGTCTGCAAGCATTCCCTTGAACTTTGATGCCCATGTGCTGACCTGAAGCTTTTCATTCATTTTGGGATATCGCTCAATCACGACCTGCCAGTAAGTCAAGATCCATGCTTTTTTCTTTTCTTCCAGAAATTCCAAACCAATCCCCAGATCTTCTGACTGAAAGGTACTACAATCTTGAAAATAGTTAATAATTGCAGGAACTGTCATCTTTCTTGTATGATCAATCTCGCTGAACCTGACCCTTCCGTCAATCATGTATTTATTATTCTTCTTTTGCACTTGCAACGTAGCTCCTTTCCACCGTAATCACACACTGATATCTGGAATCCACAATCTGTAACATGCTCATAAGTACAGATCGGATATGATCCTGACGCTTCTGGTCATACTCGAATGGAACGACAAGATCAAAAATCAGATTAATCTGATCCACACCGGCAACCATACGAAAATCATGTATACTAAGTTTCGGATCCAGTGCTTTGAGCACTTCTTCAACCTTTGCCTTTGCCTCCAGCACATGCTTGTCCCGCGTCTCTACCGGATCCATATGTATGACAAGCATAATTCCAAGCTGTCCAAGTGCATCTCTTTCTACCCGGTCAATCACCTCATGGGATATCTCGATATTTACATCATTCGGAACCTCCGCATGAATCGAAGCCATACTTCTACCCGGTCCATAATTATGTACGATAAGATCATGACTTCCTAAAATTCCATCATAGCTCTCCACAAAATCACTGATCTGTTTATACACGATTGGATCTACCGGTGCTCCGATCAGTGGCTCGAGTGTATCTCTTGCAATTCCGATACCTGCCCACATAACGACTAACGATACACCAAGTCCTACATATCCGTCAATATTAATTCCTGTAAAATGGAAAAATAATACAGAAGCAATCGTTGCTCCAGTCGTGATCACATCTCCCATAGAATCTGCTGCTGTGGCCATTATGACCTGTGAATGAATGCGCCTTCCCAAATTCTTATTAAAAATTCCCATCCACAATTTTACCGCTATAGACATAAATAATATAATCATTGAAACCGCCTGAAACTGTAGCTGCTCCGGCTGCCTGATCTTTGCAATAGCACTTTTGAAAAATGTAAATCCCACTTCCATTACAAGAAATGCCACAATCAATGCCGCAATATATTCAATTCTTCCATGTCCAAAAGGATGCTCTTTATCCGCCGGTTTTCCAGCCATCTTCACCCCGATCAGACTGATGATCGATGACCCTGCATCTGACAGATTGTTAAACGCATCTGCCATAACAGAAATACTGTGAAGCAGATAACCTATCAGCCACTTTGCCACAAATAACAATATATTACAAAAGATGCCTGTCACGCTTGCCAGCACCCCATATGCCGTACGCACAGACACCTTACTTGTATCTTCATAATCTTTTACAAAATGTCGTACAAGAAATTCTATCACCTTATACTCTCCTAATCTCCGAAGAAAAACCACTTAACTTTCAGTTCTTTATCATCCGTAATCATCTGATATTCATCATCCGTAAGTACACCTTTTAACTCGTCCTTACCTTCTTCATTCACCACAGCATATGTTGCATCTAAAAAGCACAGATTCGGATATAACACACACCACCAGTTATGCCCTTTTGCCTCGCCAAGTGTAATGCGAAGCGCTTCATATTCTCCTTTTGGAAATGTTATATCTCCATAATACTTTTCCGGAAAATAACATTTCGTCACCTGCGCATATGCCTGATAGTTCATTCCATTTTGTTCCAACACCTGATCTGCCACCTGCGTAAGCTCTTTTAAATGTTGTTCACTCCACTGCTTCGTTGCCTGCGCTGATGCCGCCTCACTTTTAGAATCAACATCCGGCATCGCTTTTTTCATGTAAGAAATCACTGCGTCCCGCACCTCAAGTTTCACTTTCTGATCCTCATCCGAATCACTGTTAGCCAACACATGAAAACGAAACACCTCGTCCGCAATTCCACACTGCAGTTCATAACACTTCCTGTCCACAAGCGCCATACGCCATGCAGTCAGACTCCACATCCATATAACTGCTATACAGATTCCAAGTATACCACAAATCAGTTGCTTTGTCCCGATTTTCTTTTTCAGTAAATCGCAGGATTTCCACATATCTATGTACCTCCCATGCACATTCAAATAATTTTTATACATGGAAGTATGAACACTTTACCATAGATTATACAGATATTTTTTAATTATTCTTCGTCCGGATCGTGTCGTTCACTGTTGAAAACTGATTATCTATATGCTGACACGTAATTGCTGTTGCTTCTTCTTTTTCTCTTCTCTTTATATGGTAAACAATTTCTTCATGTTCTTTGATCAGTTGTTCATGTACATCTGGGTTTTTCAAATATTCCACACGATAACGATACATCTGCTCTCTTAACTTGTTCAGTAAGTGTATCAGTTTCTGGTTGTCTGTTGCCATATAGATCACATCATGAAAACGTACATCTGCCTCTGCTACTTCTGTAATATCTTTACTTTTCTTTAATACTTTTTTAAAATCTTCTCCTGCTTTTTCCAGCTCTTCCAGTTCTTCCTGTGTGATTTTCTCACATGCAAGCTGTACTGCCAGTTCTTCCAGTGCTTTTCTGACTTCTAATACATCTCTCAAACTCTTTTCAGTAATATCCGCAACTTCTGCACCTTTTCTTGGAATCATGATGACGAGACCTTCCAGTTCCAGTTTTCGGATTGCCTCACGGATCGGCGTACGGCTTACACCTAACTTATTAGCCAGTTGGATTTCCATCAATCTCTCCCCCGGTTTAAATTCACCACGCAAAATTGCCTGTCGGAGTGTATTAAATACTACATCTCTAAGCGGAAGATACTCATTCATATTAACTTTTAAATTTTGTTCCATGTCTTACTACCTCCTTGTCTGATGTATACTTGTTACATATACCTGCTTTGCCAGTTTCTGCTCCTTTATCCTCTGTGCTGCATGTCTCGCCGATTGCCTGTCTTCAAACAAGCCAAAGACGGTCGGGCCACTTCCGCTCATCATCGCATTCATGGCTCCGCCTTCCTTCATGACATTTTTAATCTGTTCAATAACCGGATATACCGGAATTGTAACCTGTTCCAATACATTTCCCATACATTCTGCCACTTTATGAATATTCTTTTTTGAAAGACCATCCAAAATACCATCAATATCCGGATGTTCCGCAATTTCCAGTGCATCCAGTTTTTCATAGACCATTTTCGTTGATACACTGATTGGTGGCTTTGCGAGCAACACAAAACATTTCGGACAGGCCGGAAGAGGAGTCAGCTCTTCGCCAATCCCCTCTGCCAGAACCGTCCCCCGCATCAGACAGTATGGTACGTCCGCCCCAAGCTTCACGCCCCGTTTTTCAAGCTCTTCAAGACTCAGGCCCAACCTGAACATCTTATTCACTCCGAACAGAACTGCTGCCGCGTCCGCACTTCCGCCTGCCATGCCTGCTGATACTGGGATTTTCTTATCCATGGAAATGTGCACCCCTTCGGTAATCTTGAATTCCTCGAGCAGCATTTTTGCCGCCCGGCATGCCAGATTGTTCTCGTCTACCGGGAGATAAAAAAGATTGGTTTCTGCCGTTACACCCGGCTGTTTTGTCTTCGTAATCACAATCTGATCATACAAATATACCGTCTGCATGACCATCCGCACATCATGATACCCATTCTCCCTGCGTCCAAGTACATCAAGTCCAAGATTGATCTTTCCAAGTGCCTTTAATTCCATTTTATCCATAACTTTCCTTCTCCTTAATTGTGTCAAGCCCCATCTTGTATACAATGTACCTACAGTATACTGATATTTTCCTTAAAAATCAATAGTTTGTCACCACATTTCAGTTGTTCTGATTCCAGATGATTCACCTCCATGATTCCTTCTTTTGTCGTTCCATAATGCTTCGCCAGGTTCCATAAATCATCATTTTCTTTCACTATATACCCGATAATTCCAGGTCCCTGTTCCAACGCCGCATAGTCTATTTCTTTTTCTTCTATGCTTTCTACATTTCGAAATGTCACATTTTTTCTAAGGAAGCTCCGAAAAGTCACAACTGCTTTTACTTCAATTTCACCATTTCCAAGAAGACTGATTCCGAGCTGTTCTACGGAGGGCACAAGATCCATGATCATATCTGCAGATACCTCATTACTTTCCAGTAACCAGGAAAATGGGATCATTCCCTTCCATACAGCAAATGGTATCTGATCATCCGGCTTCACATACATAAAATAAATATGGAGAATTCCTTCTATTTGAATACCTTCATTTTGTACCTCTAGTTGTTCTACTTGAATCCTGGCATCACTATAGCAGATCTGTAAAATATCATCCTTAATTTCCGGCAATGACAAACGCTCTGACACTTTACACTTTGCATGATTTTGCATCAGAACATTCTCCACCTGACACTGTACATATTTCGGAATACAACACTTTTTTAAAGAATACATGTCATCCAATACCTGTATATTCTCTTCTGCGCATACAAAAAAACGCATAGAAAGTGTTGCCTCTATCCCAAGCAGACGCATTTCTCCATCCTCGTCAAGTCCCGGCTCTAAAAGTGCATCTGTCAAAATCGGATAAATTTGATGATACATTCCTTCTTCTGCGCCGTAACATTCCACCTGTCCTTCATACGGAACATTTTCACAGATCCAGTCTGTCTTTCCTTCCGTAGATTCATAAAGGCAAAACACAAGAAGCTCTCCCTGGATTTTCAGAATATCTGCTTCCAGTCTTGTATCTAGTCTTCGGCTCAATACTTCTTTCCATAAAATATTTCCAATACTTTCTTTTGTACCGGTTATAGTCACCTGTTCTTTGATGCGATATGTATCTTTCTTTACTGTATGAAGAGTTAAAATTTTCCGTTCCTGATATTTCGTGTACAATGACTCTCCTGCCTCTAATTCTGTCGTCACTTCCTCACTTGTCTGACTATCTGAGCATATCGTAATTTCTACCATTGCTTTTATATTTATTTTTCTGGAATGTATCAAATTTACTGTCAGCTCTGCCTGTGCAGCTTTTAAAAACAAACTTTCTTCCGGCACCTCATCTACATAATACATTTCTTCAAACGGAATTTTTCCTTCCAGAGCTGAAAGTGTGCTGTCACTATTGTCTGCCACATATAAAAGTTGAAAATCTAACCGCCCCGTAATCCGAATGTAATTTTCCACCAGTTTCAGCTCTACTTCATCTAATACTGCATCCCCCTGAATTACTTCCCTGATATCATTTTTTACATCCGGCACGTTGTAATCCTCATCTACATAAAACTGATTAGTAAATGTTTTCCCCTGCCGATAAATATTTAACATCTTTTTTCCACAATTCATACTCCGGTTCCCCCTTTTTCACACTAATTTCTCATTCAAAATTTTATTCAAACACAACATTTTTCTCTCGATATTCTGTCTTCATCACAACATATGGATATGTCTTTGTCTCTTTTACCTTTTCTCCCTTTTCAGGTCCAAGAAGTGTTGTACGAATGCGTATAGAGTCGGATGTTTCATAACACTCATTTACCTCAACACTATATCCACTACTTTCTTTTTCTCCATATCCTCTTGCCATATAAAGATATCCCTGATCTGTATAGCTAAGTCGAAATGGTGTGTTTCTTGCTTTTTCAATATCCTCTTTCATTTCATCCGGCACATCTTCCGGTGCTACTACAGTAAATTCTATGTCTTGCAGTTTTTTAGCGTCTTCTTTTTTAATACTGCATCCGGAATTTAACACAATTACAATCACTGTGATTATGTAGAAATATTTTCGAATCATACAGCTCACACTCTTTATTTAAACCTTTTATAACATCATACACACCAAGTCTAGGAAAAATTCCAAAATTGTTGTATACTGTAAAGATATTAGGGGCATAATGTCCGAATCCATAAGAACTTTCCTATTAACTATTAAGTGTTCCCGGACTGTCCCTATCTTGTACTTCATTATAATAAGGAGATTACACGATTATGATAAATAACGAACGTCTTTCTGGCATTCTGCTTCACCCGACTTCTCTGCCTTCTCCATATGGAATCGGAGATCTTGGAGATGAAGCCTATGCCTTTGTCGATTTTCTTGCCCGGGCAGGTCAGCATCTCTGGCAGGTACTTCCGCTGACCCATACTGGATTTGGAGATTCTCCGTACCAGAGTTTTTCTGCATTTGCAGGTCAGCCTCTGCTTATCGATCCGAGACATCTGATCCGTCTGGGACTGATCGGTGGCTGGGAACTTACTGACTGCCCGATTGCAGACCCAAGTCACGTAGATTATGGTCAGGTCATTCCGTGGAAGGAGAAAGTTCTGACCCTTGCCTACAGCCGTTTCCCACAGAAACGCCATGAAATCCCAGGCATGGATCAGTCTTTCCAGGAATTTTGTGAAAGCAACCGCTACTGGCTGGATGATTATGCTTTATTTATGGCATGTAAGAAATTACACCATGGCGCTGACTGGCTTCACTGGCCGGACGAATACCGGTGTCCGTCTTTGGAATTCAAAGCCGGTCTTTTAAAATCCATGCACGAGGATCTGGAATACTATCGTTTCATTCAATTTTTATTCTTTGACGAGTGGAAGCGAATTAAAAAATATGCAAATGAACGTGGTGTTCGTATCATCGGGGACATTCCGATTTTTGTATCTATGGACAGCGCCGATGTGTGGGCGAACCAGCATTTATTCCAGCTTGACACACATGGTTACCCTACTCGTGTTGCAGGCGTTCCGCCAGATTATTTTTCTGCAACCGGACAACTTTGGGGGAATCCTTTATACAACTGGGAAGCGCATGAACAGGATCATTTTTCCTGGTGGATTTCCCGTATTCGTGCACAGCTCCACAATCTGGATATCCTGCGTGTAGATCACTTCCGCGGATTTGAAGCTTTCTGGTCCATTCCTTACGGCGAACCGACCGCTGTAAATGGCGAATGGGTGAAAGCTCCGGGACACGCATTATTTTCCGCAGTCCGGGATGCTTTGGGAGGCGACCTTCCAATTATTGCAGAAGATTTGGGCATTATTACTCCGGAAGTGGAAGCTCTCCGGGATGAATTCAGATTTCCTGGTATGAAGGTTCTGCAGTTTGCATTTGACTCTCTGGATGAAGGAAGCTACCTGCCACACCGCTACACTTCTCCAGTCTGCGTATGTTACACCGGAACTCATGATAACGACACGACTCGCAGCTGGTATCAGATGTTGCGCCCTGAATGCCGCGACAAAGTACGCCGCTACACACACTGCAGCAATGATACACATTTCCCATTGGATCTTATTGAAACCGCACTTGCAAGTGTTGCTGCATACGCAATCTTTCCTCTGCAGGATGTTCTGTGTGTCGGTGCAGAAGGACGCATGAACACACCGGGTGTCGGCGCCGGGAACTGGAGCTGGCGTTATCAGCAGTCTGCGCTCAAAGGTGAACTTGCCGATGAACTTCGTGGCATGACTACTTTATATGGAAGATATTAGTTGGAGGAACTGATTCATGATACGCTTTATACTCGTTGCTTTATATTTATTGCTTTACTTGATTTTGGGAATTCCGGTTCTTGGGATTCTCTGGATCATAGGTAAAATAAACCGTCGCAAGGCTGATTACATGAGCCTTCATATTGTGCAGTGGGGATTTCGATGCATTTTAAAACTTGCCGGCTCCGATGTCACCATCATCGGGGAAGAACGAATTCCTGATGAGCCGGTACTCTATGTCGGTAACCACAGAAGTTATTTTGATATCCTCATCACTTATGCACGTTGTAAAGATTTGACAGGCTTTGTTGCAAAAAAAGAAATGTTAAGTTATCCGCTTCTTCGTACATGGATGAAGCGCGTACATTGTCTGTTCCTGGATCGTGAAAATGTACGAGAAGGCTTAAAAACTATTTTAACTGCCATTGAACAAGTCAAAAATGGAATCTCTGTCTTCATTTTTCCAGAAGGAACACGTAACAAAGGCGAAGAATTAAGCATGCTTCCATTCCATGCGGGCTCTTTTAAAATTGCAGAAAAAAGTGGCTGCCCAATCGTACCAGTTGCCCTAAACAATACCATCGATATCTTTGAAGGACATTTCCCACGCATCAAAAAGACTCATGTTGTCGTGGAATACTGTGAACCGATCTACATGAAAGAGATGGATAAAGAGGACCGCAAAAAAATTGACGCACACTGCCAGCAGATCATTCAGGAAACCATTCAGAAAAATCAGGCTCTTGTATAAGTACCTCATTATGATATATAATACACAAGATACTAAGGTCAAAAGCTTACAATCCAGTCTCGAAAGGAGCTTACTATGAACAAACAAGATTTAACTCTGTTGACTGACTTATATGAACTTACGATGATGCAGGGTTACTATAAAAAGAAGCAAAAGGAAACCGTTGTATTCGATGTATTTTTCCGTCACAATCCTTGTGGCAATGGCTATTCTGTCTGTGCAGGACTTGATCAGGTCATCGATTATATCAAGAATCTGAACTTCACTTACGAAGATGTAGACTACTTGAGAAGCCTTCACATTTTTGATGACGATTTTCTTCAATATTTAAGTGGTTTTCATTTTACCGGAGATATTTATGCAATCCCTGAAGGAAGCGTTGTATTTCCAAAAGAGCCATTACTCAAAGTGATCGCTCCAATCATGGAAGCACAACTTGTAGAGACAACTATTTTAAATCTGATCAACCACCAGTCTCTGATTGCAACTAAGACTTCCCGTGTTGTGTATGCAGCTAACGGAGATGGAATTATGGAATTTGGTCTTCGCCGTGCTCAGGGTCCGGACGCTGGTCTTTATGGCGCCCGTGCTGCTATGATCGGCGGCTGTGTCGGAACTTCTAATGTATTGGCCGGTCAGCTTTTTGATGTTCCTGTCATGGGAACTCATGCACACAGCTGGATCATGACATTCCCAGATGAATATTCTGCATTTAAGTATTACGCAGAACTATATCCGGACAATTGTACTTTACTGGTAGATACTTATGACACTTTAAAATCTGGTGTCCCGAATGCAATTCGTGTATTCCGGGAATTTAAAGATGCGGGAAAACCTCTGAAAAAATATGGAATTCGTCTGGATAGTGGTGACCTTGCATATCTTTCCAAAAAAGCACGTAAAATGTTAGATGAAGCCGGATTCCCAGATGCCACTATCTGTGCCTCTAATGACCTTGACGAATATCTGCTCCATGATTTGAAATCCCAAGGCGCAGCAATTGATTCCTGGGGTGTCGGTACTCATCTGATCACTTCCAAAGACTGCCCGTCTTTCGGTGGTGTATACAAATTATCCGCCATTCAAGATAAGAACGGTGAATTTATTCCGAAGATCAAAATCTCCGAAAACACGGAGAAGATTACTAATCCGGGAAACAAAACAATCTACCGCATCTATGAAAAAGAGACCCGAAAGATTAAAGCAGATTTGATCTGCTTTGCTGACGAAACTTTTGACGAAAGTCAGGATCTGCTTCTCTTTGATCCTTTGGAAACCTGGAAGAAGACAAAACTTGCAGGCGGAACCTATACGATGCGTGAACTTCTTATCCCTGTCTTTCGAAATGGAGAATGTGTATACACTTCTCCTTCTGTTAAAGAAATTGCTGCTTATTGCAAAGAAGAAAAAGAGACCCTGTGGGATGAGACAAAACGTCTCTTCTATCCACACCGGGTTTATATAGATTTATCTCAAAAATTATATGATGTAAAGAAAGCCTTACTTGATCAGGCACACAAACCAGAATAAAGGAGATTATTCATTATGAAAATTATAGTATTAGCAGGTGGTTTAAGTCCGGAGCGTGATGTATCATTGACTTCCGGTGCAGGTATCTGTAAAACCCTTTTAGAAAATGGCCATCAGGCTTATCTTCTGGATCTGTATTTTGGTCTGGAACATGCACCTGAAAATTTGGAAGATGTATTTACACTTCCTGGTGCAGGTCTTGAAATTGCAAAAAACATCGGAACAACAGAGCCAGATCTTGAAGCTCTGAAAAAATCACGTCCAGATCAGTCTGATTGCCTGTTTGGACCAAATGTCATTGAATTGTGCCGTATGGCAGACATCACATTTGTTGCTCTGCACGGTTCTGTCGGTGAGAACGGAAAACTTCAGGCTGCTTTTGATCTCCTCGGCATCAAATATACCGGCTGCAACTCTTTTGGCTGTGCACTGTCTATGAACAAATTAGTCACAAAGCAGATTTATAAGATGAGTGGTGTTCCGACACCTCGCGGAACACATCTGACAAAAGAGACAAAGGATCTTCCTTTATCCGAACTTGGATATTATCTCCCACTGGTCGTAAAACCATGTGAAAATGGTTCCAGTATCGGAGTTTACATCTGTCATACAGAAGAAGAATATAACAATGCAGTTCGTGAATCATTTGAAAAGAACCCGGATGAAGAACTGGTCATTGAGCCTTACATCAAAGGCCGTGAGTTTGCCAGCGCTGTCATTGCCGGAAAAGCACTCCCATTAGTTGAGATCATTCCGAAAGACGGGGTCTTCAACTATGAGAATAAATATCAGGCTGGCGGAGCACAGGAAATCTGTCCACCGGTATCTATTGATGAAGAAACTCAGCAGCGCATGATGCGTGCCGGAGAAGAAGCATTTGCCGCACTCCGTATGGATGTCTATGCACGCGCTGACTTTATCATTGATGATGAAGATGGTAAATTCTACAGTCTGGAAATGAACGCGCTTCCTGGAATGACTGCTGCCAGCCTGCTTCCAAAAGCAGCTAAAGCCGCTGGTATTGAGTACAATGACTTATGCGAACGTATTATTGAAGAATCTATGAATGCACGTTACAGATAAAAGGAGCCCATTATGAAAAACCTTACTTTAAGAAATATCACATCCGCTTGTCATGGTGAATATAGAGGACCGGAAACTCTTCTTGATAAAGAAGTTTCTGGTGTTACGATTGACAGTCGTAAAGTAAAAAAAGATTATCTGTTCGTTGCTATTGACGGCGAACGCGTCAATGCCCACAAATTTATTCCAGATACATTTGAAAAAGGTGCCATGTGTGCTGTTTCTCACGAAGACCTTGGTGAAACAGATTTTCCATATATTATGGTAGAATCCACCGGACAGGCACTTCTTGATATTGCAAAGCTCTATCGCGACTCCTTTGATGTAAAAGTGGTCGGAATTACCGGCAGTGCCGGAAAGACAAGTACAAAGGAAATGATTGCTTCTGTACTTTCTCAAAAATATTGTGTACATAAAACACTTGGGAACTTCAATAACGAATGGGGGCTTCCTATTACAATTTTCGAAATGAATGAAAATCATCAAGTTGCTGTTTTGGAAATGGGGATTAATCATTTTGGTGAAATGCGCAGACTCTCCAGCGTTGCCAGCCCTGACATTTGCGTTATCACAAATATCGGTGTGGCGCATCTGGAATTTTTCAAAACAAAAGAAGGTATTCTTCAAGAAAAATCTCAGATGATTCAAGATATGAAATCCGGTGGACGTATTCTTCTGAACGGTGATGATGAACTACTTAAGGAAATGGGGCCTGTCAAAGGCGTGGATCCTGAATTCTTTGGTCTTGGAGATAACTGTCAGTTTCGCGCAACAGATGTAACTCCTCTTGGGCTTCGTGGTTCATCCTGTACAATTCACCTTCCTTGCGGAGCTCATTTTGACTGTATTGTTCCAGTACCTGGTACCCACATGGTCTCCAACGCCCTGGCTGGCGCTTCCGTTGGCTATGAGCTTGGTCTGACCCCGGAAGAAATCAAAGCAGGTATCGAAGGACTTCCTTCTATTCCAGGAAGAAATAACATTATACAGACAGATAAACTCATTATCTTAGATGACTGCTATAATGCGAACCCGATTTCTATGAAAGCCTCTTTAGATGTCCTGAATATGGCAATTGGACGCAAAGTTGCTATTCTCGGTGATATGGGAGAACTTGGTGAGACCGGAAAAGAGATGCATTATGAGACCGGTGCTCACGCAGCCGAAATTGGAATTGATCTTGTATGCGGAATCGGTGACCTTTCAAAAGAACTGGTTACCGGAGCAAACGAACACGGATGCGAAGCAAGATGGTTCGCAACAAAAGCTGATTTTCTTACAGCTATGAATGACGTTATAAAACCAGGGGATAACATCCTTGTGAAAGCCTCACACAGTATGAATTTCCCGGAAATTGTAGAAAAATTACAGGAGTTTTAAGACATGAAATACCAGCTTCTGGCACTGGACCTGGACGGGACACTGACCAATTCCAGAAAAGAAATCACACCACCGACCAGAGATGCTCTGATCGACATTCAAAAAAATGGAAAGAAAGTTGTATTGGCCAGCGGACGTCCTTCTCAGGGCGTCCTTCCACTGGCTGAAGAACTTCACCTCGGAGACTATGGAAGTTACATTCTCTCCTACAATGGCGGTCGTATCACAGACTGTCGATCCGGCGAAATCATTTACAGCAAATATCTACCAAATGATGTTGCAGCTCCACTTTTAGAAATTGTGAAAAAATATCCGGGGATTGACATTCTTGCCTATACTGATACGGAACTGATTTCAGGTGGCGATACGAATGAATACAGCGAAAAAGAATCTTTTATCAATCATATGCCAATTACAAAAGTGGACGATTTCGTCACTTATGTCACCCAAAATAATAACAATAAATTTCTGATTACCGGAGAACCAAAACTGATTCAGGAAGTAAAAGCAGAAGCTGAGAAACTTTTTCACTCTTATCTGTCTATTTACTGCTCTGATCCATTCTTTCTGGAAATCATGCCTCAGGGCATTGACAAAGCTCATTCCCTGACAAAGCTTCTCACCAACATTGGTCTGACTACAGATTCCATGATCTGCTGTGGCGATGGATATAATGATCTGACTATGATTGAGACTGCCGGACTTGGCGTTGCTATGGAAAATGCTCAGCCTCTTGTGAAGGAATCTGCCGATTATATTACAAAGTCAAACGATGAAGATGGCGTACTACACGTCATTAACGAATTTATGAGATAATTCAATTTATTCAGTACACAGGACTCTTGGTCCTGTCTGATTTACTTGTAGAAAAGAGGTAACATATGAGAGGTAATAACAGATCTTGGTTTGCCAAGGGTATGCGGGACGGGATTCCCATTGCCCTTGGCTATCTTGCGGTTTCATTTACCCTTGGAATCGCCGCAAAAAATGCTGGTTTCTCACCATTTCAGGCATTTCTTGTTAGTTTTACAAATAATGCATCTGCTGGTGAATTTGCCGGATTTACGCTGATTGCCGCAGGTGGCGGCTATCTGGAGGTCGCGATTCTGATATTGATCACAAATGCCCGGTATCTTCTGATGTCCTGTGCATTAAGTCAGAAACTTCCACCAGACACACCGATGATCCAGCGTCTGCTTCTAAGTTATGATGTAACAGATGAATTGTTTGGAATTTCAGTCGCTGTACCGGGAAAATTGAATCCACACTACTCCTTCGGTGCCTATACCGTAGCACTACCAGGCTGGTCTGTCGGAACATTTCTCGGAACTTTAATGGGAACTATTCTTCCAGCTAATATTGTCAGCGCACTTAGTGTCGGACTTTACGGCATGTTTCTGGCAATCATCATTCCGCCGGCAAGAAAAAATAAAATTCTCGCAGGAGTTGTCCTGATTTCCATGGGAGCAAGCTTTGCATTTACAAAACTTCCAATTATCAGCTCACTTTCTACCGGAACAAGAACGATTCTGCTCACAGTTCTTATTGCCGGAGGCGCTGCAATTCTATTCCCGATTGAGGATGATGAGAATACGGAAAACGAATACGAATGTACTGCAGTACTTGATGAGATAAAGGAGACAAGTCATGAGTCATAATATTTATATCTATATCCTGGTCATGGCCAGCGTATCTTATCTGATCCGTATGCTGCCTCTGACCCTGATTCGTAAGGAAATTAAAAACAAAACGATACGCTCTTTTTTATACTACGTTCCCTACGTCACACTGGCAGTCATGACTTTCCCGGCAATCCTGTCCGCAACCGGAAGCATCTGGTCCGCCTGGGCTGCTCTGATCGTCGCAGCTGCACTGGCGTGGTTTGGAAAAAGTCTGCTTCAAGTGTCTGTATGCGCTTGTGTGGTAGTGTTCCTGTTAGAGTTGTTTTTGTAAAATGGAAAATTATATAAAATTAAAGTAGAAAAAATCCCGTTCTATGACACGGATAAAATTCTATGTCTGCTGTGCCGCTTATCTATGTCTTTCTATGTAAACTCGCCTTACGGCTCAGACAGTACATAGAAAGACATGCTATGCTCGCAGACATAACGAATTTTCCCCTATCGTCATAGGACAGGACTTTTTCTATCTTATATGTGACGTTTTCTTTATGAGTTCAAGAATGCCTCGGCATTCTTGCTGCGAGGTGCGCGTCATGCAATTGCATGACATACTTCTACTGCGCACCTCTGCAATCCTGCCGGAGGCTATATCAGCTGGGGGATTGACTCCCACCACTGATACCAGCTTGCTCACCACCCTATAGAGGTGGGGGTCATCTCCCAGCTGATATATTGCTTTATATTTATGTCATTTTATATTTTCCTCGTTTTATTCTTGTATCTTTTTATTTTACATCTTGCACATATGTGTTTTGTTCGGAACGTTTTTCTGTATGTCTGTTGTCTATCTCTGGCTGGAATGCTTTGATGTCCTGTGCTACTTCTTTACTAAGTATGAGCATGCAGATCAGGTTCGGGATTGCCATGAGTGCATTTGCTATATCTGAAAAGCTCCATACGAGATTGAGTGTCTGTGTGCAGCCAAGATATACGACCAGCGAAAAGAGTACTCTGTAAAACATGTTATATTTGTGTGTTCCAAGTAAATATTCGAATGCTTTTTCTCCATGATATTCCCATCCGAG
>CAKRCL010000026.1 GCA_934307335.1 uncultured Dorea sp.
TTTTTTGTGAAATATAATTACTGTTGTATTTATAAGAAAAAGGACGCATGAAAAAACTTTCGTTTTTTCACACGCCCTTTTATTGCCATGCATCCTACAAAATCAGTCTGTGACAGATTCTGTAGGTGATTTATTTCCGTATAAAATTTTATTTATTATCTTTTTTAAATCTGGCAAAAAATCCTTTTTTCTTCTCTGGTGTCTCCAGTGCACCACGCACGCCCTTAACGCCGGTAATGTAGATACCGCTTACTGTTGCTTTTACTTCTTTTTTAACAGGAATGAGCGGATAAATCTGAGCATCACACATCAGTGTCATAATTCTCGGTCCGACTTTCGCCTTGACAACCGGAACTTTAGAACGGCGGAGATACTTTGGAGTATTGTCGATGACAACCTGTGGAAGTCCGGAATCTTTTAACTTCATCTTGCCCTTATCGATAATCAGCATAGACATAGTCTGTGCGACAGCATCTAACTGCTCCTGTTGTTCAGCCTGCTTTTTCTCAGCTTTCTTACCAAAGAAATACAGTGCGACACAAGCGATTATCAGTACGACTAAAATTACCAGTAAAACAATCGATAATGTACTCACGAGTAACCCTCCTATATTCATCTAATGTCATTTACACAAATCACATTGTATCATTCTTTCTATAGAAGTGCAAGGAAAAAACAGAGTAACCGGCTCATGAAACGTGAAATATATGTGAAAAGTATTTTCAACTTTTGGTAAATGTGTTATAACTAAAGATAGCGTTCGCACGAGCGTGGAATCAGAATAACAAAACACAGAAGTTTTAAAGGGGTAAGAAAATGAAGAAGAAATTAGCAGCACTTTTCTGTGCAACACTTGCAGCTTCCATGATCCTTGCAGGTTGCCAGGCAAGTAAAGGTCTGGAGACAGATAATCTGAAGATCACACAGTATAAGGGCGTAGAAGTAAGCGCAGTAGATAAACCGGAAAAAGTGACAGATGACGATGTAGAACAGTATATTCAGTCTCAGCTTGTAAGCAGTGCAGCAACGGCAGGAATTACTGATCGTCCCGCTCAGAATGGAGATACAGTAAATATTGCATTTGTAGGAAAGGTTGACGGAGAAGTATTTGAAGGTGGGTCTTCTGATAATTCATCTGTAGAGCTTGGCTCAGGTTCTATGATTGATGGGTTTGAAGACAGCATTGTTGGACATAATGTTGGAGATACATTTGTGTGGGATGGAAAATTCCCGGATGAGTATTCAAATGCACCAGATCTGGCTGGTAAGGCGTGTGAATTTACAATTACATTGAATTCTATTGTGCCAGAACTTACAGATGACTGGGTAACAAAAGTATCAGATAAGTCTAAGACAGTAGAAGAATATAAAAAAGAGATTAAAAAGACACTGGAGGACCAGAGACAGGAAGATTATGACAGCACCTTGAGATCAGAGGCATGGCAGGCAGTAGTAGATAACACAACTGTTGAGAAATATTCTAAAAAACAGCAGGCTGCAATCGATGAGATGAAGAATTCTCTGATTGATTCTTATAAAACTTATGCACAGAGCCAAGGAACAGATTATGAGACATATATTACATCTTCCGGACAGTATACAGTAGAGAGCTTTGAGAAGAAAGTAGAAGAGGCAGCACAGGAATCAGAAAAACAGACAATGATTGCTGAAGCAATTGCAGATAAAGAGAATATCAAGTTAGATAACAAGACATATAAAAAGATGTTGAAAGAATATGCAAAGACATATAATTTTGAAGATGGGGCTGCTATGGAAGCGGCATATACTAAGGATACTTTGAAAGAGGCAATGATTGCAGATCTGGTAAAAGACTGGCTGGCAGATAATTGCATTCAGAAAGCAGATGATAAATAACATTTGTACTTCGAAAAATCAATGATTAGAATAATTAGATAACAGTATCAAAAGCGCTGGTTAATCAGTTAACAATGATTTATCAGTGCTTTTTTTGCGCTTTTGTAAAAATAATTTGAAAACAATATTTTTATGGGGATGAAATCAAACAAGTGCAAATGCGATATAAGCTTGAGTTATATACATATATTATGTATAATATAAAAAGTACGCTTATGGAAAGTTTATATGGCGTGCAGAAACTCATAAAGAAAGGTGAGAGGGAAATGAACGAAAAGAATGAGTTTAAACCGTATATCCCGGCCGATAGGGTTATGCCGGAGCTTACGGTAACTTCCATTGTAATGGGAATGCTTCTGGCTGTAATTTTTGGTGCAGCAAACGCATATTTAGGACTTCGTGTAGGTATGACTGTATCTGCGTCTATTCCGGCAGCAGTTATCTCTATGGGAGTGATCCGCGTAATCATGAAGCGTAATTCCATTCTGGAAAGCAACATGGTTCAGACAATCGGTTCCGCCGGAGAGTCTCTGGCAGCAGGAGCCATCTTTACAATGCCGGCTCTGTTCCTTTGGGCAGAAGAAGGCCTGTGCGATATGCCAAGTCTTGTAGAGATTACACTGATCGCACTTTGTGGTGGAGTCCTTGGAGTACTCTTCATGGTACCACTTCGTAATGCGCTGATCGTAAAAGAGCATGAGACACTGCTTTACCCAGAGGGAACTGCATGTGCAGACGTACTTCTGGCTGGAGAAGAAGGAGGAGCCAATGCTTCAACAGTATTCTCTGGTATGGGACTTGCAGCAGCATTTAAATTCGTTGTAGACGGACTGAAAGTACTTCCGTCTGACGTAGCATTTGCATTTAAGTCATTCAAAGGTGAGATTGGTATGGAAGTATATCCGGCACTTCTTGGTGTTGGTTATATCGTAGGACCACAGATCGCTTCCTACATGTTCGTAGGATCTTTAATCGGCTGGATGGTGATCATTCCACTGATTTGTCTGTTCGGACCAGATACATGGCTTTATCCGGCAGATGTAGGAAAAACAATTGCTGATCTTTATGCAGCTGGCGGAGCAGCAAAAATCTGGAGTACATATGTAAAATATATCGGTGCAGGAGCAATCGCTACAGGAGGAATTATCTCCCTGATCAAATCTCTGCCACTGATCATTACAACATTCCGTGACTCTATCAAGAGCATGAAAGGTGGAAAGAATACCAATACAGCTCGTACAGCTCAGGATCTTCCAATGCAGATGATCCTGTTCGGAATCGTAGCTATGATTCTTATCATCTGGGTAGTGCCTGCAATTCCGGTAACATTACTTGGAGCAGCAATTATCGTAGTATTTGGTTTCTTCTTTGCAACAGTATCCTCCCGTATGGTAGGTCTTGTAGGAAGTTCTAACAACCCGGTTTCCGGTATGGCTATCGCTACACTTCTGATTGCTACAATGTCAATCAAAGCAAGCGGTAACACAGGAATCGACGGTATGACAGCAGCTATTGCAATTGGATCAGTCATCTGTATCGTAGCAGCTATCGCCGGTGATACATCACAGGATCTGAAGACAGGATACCTGCTTGGTGCAACACCTAAGAAACAGCAGATCGGTGAGTTGCTTGGAGTTGTTGTATCCGGTCTTGCAATCGGTGGAGTTCTGTATCTTCTGAATGCAGCCTGGGGATACGGCGGAGCAGAAGTACCTGCACCACAGGCAACACTGATGAAGATGATCGTAGAGGGAATCATGGGTGGAAATCTTCCATGGAACCTGGTATTTATCGGAGTATTCTTAGCAATTGCACTTGAAATCTTAAGAGTACCGGTTATGCCATTTGCTATCGGTCTTTATCTGCCAATTTACCTGAATGCATCCATCATGATCGGTGGTGTTGTTCGTATGTTCATGGATCGTCGTAAAAATGTTGACGAGGAGACAAAGACAAAGCAGACAACAGACGGAACTCTGTACTGTGCAGGTATGATCGCAGGAGAAGGACTTGTAGGAATCCTGCTTGCAATCTTCGCAGTATTTGGAATTAACGTAAGTATCGGAGAGAGCGTAAACTTTGGTAACATTGGTGGAGTTGTACTGATGGTTATCATGATCTTATGCCTTCTGAAATTCTCTCTTTGGAAAAAGAGTAAAGAGAAATAATGAAAAAGAATAAGAAAAATACGCAGCAGATCAATTATCTTGACCTGATTCCGGTAAGACCGGAAAAACTCGGCTGGCATATAGACCGCCGGGAACGGGTCGTATTAGAAGTGAAGAATGAGGGCTTTTTCAATCGGATCGCACAGACATATTTCCACAGACCGCAGACGACGAAAGTTCATCTGGATGTGCAGGGAAGTTATCTGTGGCCGTTGATTGACGGAGAGCGGACAGTGATGGAACTGGCCGCCCTTCAGAAAGAACGTTTTGGAGAAGCAGCAGAGCCGCTGTATCCAAGAATTGTGAAATATTTTCAGATTTTAGAGAGTTATCATTTTATCAGCTTTAAAAATATGGAAAAATAATTATCTGTACTGCAGATATTCGAGAAACCGCTTTACCGCAAGGGAAGCGGTTTTCTTGCTTCTAAGAGCCAGCCCGATACGGCGGTAAGCCGGAACATCGAGCTCTTTTGTAAGAATGTGATAAGGGATTCGTTGTAAAATCAATTGAGGAAGAACACTGATTCCAAGCCCTTTTTCTACCATGGACATAATAGCATAATCATCCCAGGTCATAATATGAATCTTAGGATTGAGACCACAGTTCGCAAAGATATCTGCGGCATCTGAATTCGCGCCTCTTGAAAGTAAAAGAAAAGGAGCGGATACCAGTTCTTGTACCGGGAATTTAGTGCAGTCTGCCAGTGGATGATTTTCAGGTATAACAGCCATCAGCGGGTCAGCTTCCAAAAAAACGGTTTCCAGTTCAGGATTTACTGTTGGGAGGCGTAAGAATCCACAATCCACCCGGCCGGAAATAATCCAATTTTCAATTTCGGCGTAATCGCCGAGCAGAAGTTCGAAGTCAATATTGGGAAAATCTTTTTGGAATTTCTGGATGATATTTGGCAGCCAGTGAGTTGCAACACTGGAAAATGTACCGATTCGAATTAATCCGGATTGCAGACCATGTAATTCATCTACCTGAATTTGGAGTTTTTCATATTCGGTGCAGACATTTTGCGCATAAGGGAGAAGTCTTAGACCATCGGAAGTCAGACGGACTCCGCCTCTGCCACGCTCCAGAAGAATGATGTTCCACTCCTGCTCCAGATCACTGATCATACGGCTGATCCCGGATTGAGAGTAGGAAAGAGATTCCGCAGCTTTTGTGAAACTTCCATATTCTACAGCTTTCAGAAAAGCTTGATATTTTTGAATGTTGACATCCATAAAAGGCTCCTTTCAAGTAAACAGCTTTATAATCCATATAAAAAAGGATAATGGCTATGTTTAATTCCATGAATTAAAAGCTTTATGATATTAATATATGACTAATACTCATGATAATTATGAAAAACATTCACTTTTGTAATTGATAAGACTATGGTAAACTAAGTGCAGATGAAATGCAAGAGAGAGTGAGGATTTTTATTATGAAACCATATCAGAATAGAATAGTTGTTAAAGTTGGTACATCAACACTTACAAATGAGCTTGGCAAGAGTGACCTTCGTTGTTTTGACAGACTGGCATGTGTACTGTCAGATATCCAGAATATGGGGTATGAGGTGATTCTAGTGTCTTCCGGTGCAATTGCAGTTGGAAGAAACAAATTAAAGATGAAGAGTCAGCCTACAAGTATGCGTCACAAACAGGCGGCAGCATCAGTAGGACAATGTAGCATTATGTTTTTGTATGATAAATTTTTTGGGGATTATGATAAAACAATCGGTCAGATTCTTTTGAATGCTGAGGATATTGAACAGGAAGAGAAAAAGGATAATCTGATCAATACCTTTGATGCATTACTTGAGATGGGTGTTATTCCAATTGTAAATGAGAATGACTCTGTAAGCTATACGGAGATTGAGTCGGAAGAGAGGCTTTTTGGAGATAATGATATGCTTTCTTCTGTAGTTGCAGTTTTATGTCGTGCAAGCAAGCTTATTATTCTTTCCGATATTGATGGATTTTATGATTGTGACCCAAGACTTCATCCAGATGCTAAGCTGATCGGTGAGATTGATAAGATAGATGATGAAGTATATAAGCTTGCAGGAGGTGCAGGTTCCAGACGTGGAACAGGAGGAATGCGTACGAAGCTTCAGGCAGCGGCACTTGCAACTTCGCAGGGAATTGATACAATTATTACGAATGGAAAGAACCCTGCAGCACTTTATGATATTATCGAGGGAGTTCCGGTAGGAACAAAGTTCAAGGCACAATAAAAGGTATAGTAGATGATATAGTAAAAACGCTCAGACCTCAATATGAGATATGAGCGTTTTTATAGGTGCTCCTTGTAAGAAATCTTTGCGGAGATGAAAAGATTTCTTCTTAACAGATTAATCTTCTTTTTTGCTATTATTCTCGGAATCTTCGGAGATAGAACCGATACTCTTCTTGAATTCTTTAATAGAAGTTCCAATTGCTTTTCCGATTTCCGGTAATTTGGAAGGTCCAAAGATTACCAGAGCGATAACTAAGATTAAGATTAATTCACTTGTTCCAATTCTTGAAAACATAATAATTCCTCCTAAAATAATTTTATAAGTATAATTTGACTTACTATTTCTTAATGATCAGTGTACTTGCTTTTGTCTCACCACCGACAGACTTTGCACCAGCGTGTTTTGCTTTCAGATCGTCCAATTCACCAAAATCAAGGGCTCTGGCATTGCAGACATCCACACATGCCGGATTTTTTCCTTTTTTGATCAGGTCGTAGCAAAAATCACATTTTTTGCATTTTTTAGCGCTTTCATCAATGGCCGGCGCGCCAAAAGGACATACCTTTGCACATGTTCCGCAACCGATGCAGCGTTCCGTATCAACTCTTACAATTTTCAAATCATTGTCGCGGTTCATTGCGCCTGTTGGACAATTCTCAACACATGCCGGGTTCTTACAGTTATGGCAGGATCTGGAATGAAAGCAGACTCGTACAAAAGGAAAAGATCCTCTTTCTTCGGTTGTTACAGTTCGTAAATTCATCCCAGCATCGATACCACATTTGTCTTTGCAAGTTACAACGCAGGCTTTGCAGCCGGTACATTTTGTTTCATCTATAAAAAAACCTTTACTCATGACAGTTTCACTCCTAAATCAACTTTCCAGTCGTCTTGTAATTCAATATCTGCTTTCCGCATATCAGCAATGCAGGCACCCCAGGACTCTACATCCGGTCCAGATGGAAAATCACCAGTCAGCACATTAGGAGATCCTGCAATACATTTTTCATTCTTAATATTGATCCATACACCTTCATGAATTACGATAACCCCTGGCATAACACGCTCAGAAATGTGTAACTTACGCAGGATACTTCCGCGGGAGTTAAAGATTTCAATAACATCCCCTTCTTTGAACCCTTTTTCTCTTGCGTCAATAGAGTTGACTTCCAATTCATAAGAAAATGCTTCACGAAGCCACGTTACCTGGTTAAATACAGTGTGTGTACCACGAAGATCATGGATGCAGAGAACCTGATAAGGATAATCTCCTTTTATTCCATTTTCAAAATCAGAGAAGGTAGCTTCATAACCTTCTGTAGGTGGGACATATTTTGCGTATGCATAACCTTCATTCCAACCGGCTTTGTCAACGGCCTTTTTAAGAGCCTGACAGTAAAGTTCGATTTTTCCACTTTCTGTCTCGATTGGATTGTTGACGGGATCTTTTCTAAGCTTGCGGTTATGGACATATCCAAAGTTGTCGCCAAGCTTACGCTCGACCTGATAGATTCCTTTCTCTTTCAGTTCCATAATTGGAATGCGTCCCTGTTGGATTGCACCTTTTACGCCGAGCTTGTCTAAATCATCGACTGTGATACTAACAAGATTTTCATAATCTTTTCCATTATCTTTGACAACGGTAGAACTGGCAATAATGTTGAAGCAGCGTTGCTCATTGGAAATCGGATTTGCCAGTTCAGGGTCGACACCCAGTCTCTTTGCGATTTCTTCAGCAATCCATGCGTCATCTTTGGCTTCAAAGTATGGTTCAATAACTTTTTCTGTCCAAATCAGTGCCTCACGATTTCCCTGGAGAACTTCGCCGTCCTTTTCCCATGGAGTTGTGACTGGTAGAACCACATCTGAGAACTGAGCTTCCGGAGTAAATGTATAATGGTTTGTTACTACGAAATCTACTTTTCTATGAGCCTGAATACCTTTATTTACATTGTTAGTCTGATTCAGTGTTGCGCTGTGACTGTGATACATAACGTGGATATCAAGTGGTTTTAGACCATCTTTGCCATCTCTCCATGTACCAGATAAAATATCTTCCCAGTGGTGGTTTGTACATAGCTTTGGTTTGGAAATCGGATTCTTGATTTCTTCAATGCCATCTTCACCTTTTTTAACAAGGTTTGGACCACCATTCGTAGAAGATTCCTGGGAGCTACAGGAGAATGCACCACCTTGGATTCCCATATTTCCTGTCATAGCACCAAGTGCCATCTGTGCAAGACAGACATGCTGTGCTTTCTCAACACGGGCAGAGTTCCAGCTGAACAGACAGGTCGTTGGTTTGTTGTTGATCAGTTCTTCAGCCAGTTTGTAAATACGATCAACAGACAGACCACAGATTTTGGAAGCCCACTCCGGAGTCTTTGGCTCATGATCGTAAGTTCCGAGAACATAGTCCATATAGTTCTCTTCTTTGTTTGCACCTTCCGGCATATGATCAGCATCAAATCCAATGGTACAGTTATTTAAGAAATCCCAGTCAATGATAGTGCCACCGGCTTCTTTATCTCTCTGAATGATAATGTAAGATAAAGCTAGGATCAGAGTTGTGTCTGTTGCCGGACGGATTGGATAATAGTCATCGGCGAGAACAGCAGCAGACCTGGAGTACATAGGATCCACGGAAATGATTTTTGCACCGTATTCTTTTGCTCTTCTTAAGTTCAGAAGTGGCATTCCCATGGAAGCCTGAGCCGGATTACAGCCCCACAGAATAATCAGCTTAGCATTCAGAAGATCCATACGGTCATTTAGACAGTGACTTTTTTTGCTTGTACCAAGAATTGGCATCATAGCTTTATTCCAGCAGCCTTTTGAACGACTTCCACTCTTTTCAACATATCCGCCATAGAGAGCCAGGGTACGTTTCATTTCACCACCGTCAATCAGATAAATGGATTCATTTCCATAATTTTCTTTTGCTTTCTTTAACTGGTCAGCTACAATATCAAGAGCTTCCTCCCAGGAAATACGTTCCCAGGTATCAATACCACGCATTTCTTTGCCGGTTGCGCCAGTCGGATCAAAGTGGGTACGTTTCATAGGATATTTGAGACGCTCCTTGCCGATGATCTGCATTTTTTGCGAAAGCCCTCTTACACAGGCTCTCTGTTGAGGATAATCATAAGAATCCTCGTGGGAAGCATCTGTTTTCAGACGAACGATCGTATCTCCTTTTACCTGTGCTTTCAGGCAGCATGTTCCACCACAGTTGTGCCAGCAAGGTGCATTTTTCCAGACTGCTTTTACAGTTTCTTCTTTGTCAGTGGAATATTCGCCGACGACATCAGAAAGTTTGTTGCCACAACCACCCAGAAGGGAAGCACTGCCGAGTGCAGCAAGTCCTTTCAGGAAACTTCGGCGGCTAAATTTCTTTTTTTCAATGAAATCTTGAATACTCATTTTAGTTTTCTTCCTCTTTCTTTTCCTTTTTTAATAAGTTTTGTAATATTTTTCTATCGAGTTCACCAGCTGCTTTTGCCATGGAAGCAAATAGAAGATAATAGATACTTCCGCTTAAGGATAGATTTTTCATAAAATCATCAATCCAGTCAAGCAGATATTTTTTGACGAATTCCAAGTTGTCAGAAAAAACAGCAGTGTTCTCATTTAATTTATCTGTATCAATGAAATTCAGTTCCTTTTCTGAGAGCCTTTTTAAAAAGTCAAGCTCTATGGAAATGTGATCACCAGGCAGATGATTATTGGAAACCTCGTAGCCATAACGGTGGTAGAAAGCTTTCGTCTCATAGTCAGGAGCCTGATACAGTAAATTATCTCGGTTGGTATAGCTGGACTGCCACGGAGAAGCTTTAATCCCGTACGGATCAAAGAACAGGTCATAATATTCCTGTTTCATTGTTTTTGCAAAATCCGCGGAAGTTGTTTCGGATAAATGTTTACGGAGTTGTTCATGGAATGTATGAATGTCTGGACGATTTTCTGCCAGTGGAAAATAATCCTCTTTTAACATTTGCCAAAGTACATTACAGAAATCTTCGCCAGGCTCTTTCATGAAGACCATACTCATAAGGTTATAAAATTCAATCTTTTGTTCCCAAAGTTCTCTTAATTCGTTTTTCATTTTTCCTCTCCAATACATAACAAATAAATAATGAAAGCTCATAGAGCAATAATAAAGGTACAAACAGCATAATCTGAGAAATGACATCTGGTGGCGTGAGTACAGCTGCAAGCACGAGCATAATAAGAATGATGTATTTTCCGTACTTTTTTATAGTCGAATAACGAATCAGGTTTATACTTGCCAGGAAATAGATAACAGCCGGAACATCAAATACAATACCGAATACAGTAGTCATATTTATAATAAAACTCAGATAATTTTCGATGGACAGCATCGGGTCTATTTTGTAGTTAGTAAATTCTGACAAAAACCTCAGGCACAGTGGGGTTGTGACAAAAAGAGAAAATGATGCGCCGGCAAAAAATAAAATTGTTGCCATAAGGAAAAAAATCAGGCATTTTAAGCGTTCATTTTTCTTTAATGCAGGGCGAACAAAACGCCAGCACTGGAACATAAAAATCGGAACTGTCAGAAGAAGAGCCGCAAGAAAATCCAGTTTCAGATAGGACATTAGAAGCTCTTCGGGTTTCGTGTATATAAAATCAATTTTGGTTGCCATATTCAGAATAAAATCGATGAGTTGATCTGTCTTTGTGTAAACATATATAAAAATGGCAATGAAAGCAATCAGGGTTTTTATGAGACGCTTACGGATTTCCGTTAAGTGTTCAACTAAAGTGAATTGTGGTAACATAACTTCTCCCTTTTGTATTATTCGTTTTCTGAAATATCATTCATAGTTATGAGGAAATATTCACGGAAGTGGATTCAAAATCTTTTAAAGCCAAATCTTTTAAAGTCACTGCTTTGTCATAGCAGACTTCACTGCAAAGACCGCAATTGCTACATCGGGAAGGGTTTAAAGAAACAGAAATTCCTTCGCGTGTCAATGCTTTTGAAGGACAGAGCCGGATACAGGCTTCGCAGCCAGAACATTTTTTTGATATATGAGGAAACTTTAAATCTAAAATGCCGTATAGCGTCGGCTGTTTTTTTAATAAGCTTCGGTATGTCTGATAGAAATGTATCTGTGGATCATTCATTTCTGAGTTGATGGTTTCTAAAGTTTTGCGAACATTTATGAAAGACATGAGAAAAGCTCTTTTGTCATCATCATATTCACTGTCCAAAGTGTCCGGAAGGTCAGCTTTTCTTTGGCTTTTGTAAAAATTGCTTTTTGCAAGCTGAGTTTGAAGCAATTCTTTTCTTTTATTGAAATCATCGAAGCCGGAAACCAGTTCACAATGTTTGCATTTTGAATGGTCGAACTGCTCTAATATAGCAGGTTTTTTTAAAAGCAAATATAAAATAGTTTCATCAGGAAGACTGCCAATACAAAACTGATTAAAATATGCAGAACTTTTCTTGTTCTGTTTTTGGCAGCCAAGCACAAAGTGATCATTTGTATCTGTTTCGTGAATGATATAGTCCAATGCCTGCAACTTCATTTTGATTGCCTGTGTTGGACAGGCCTGACTGCAGATACCGCAGCCAATACAGTGATCGTCAATGTTGATATGTTTTGTAATACGGATACAGGACAAAGGACAGGCACGGACACATTTGTCACAAGAATCCTTTGGCGAGATCAGTTTTGTACAGCGTGTTTCGTCAACGGTATAGTCACGAATATCCTGAAGAACGGTTTGCAAAATGTTCAGCAGCATAATTGAATTCCCCTAATTCCTATAACATTTATACGTTCATAATAAAGGAACAGAAAAATGAAGAAAGTGACAAAGTCACATATTACATGAAAATTCATATAGAAAAATCACATGAATACCCTGATTTATTTATAGATAATATAAATAAAGACATGTGAAAATTCAATTGGTACTGTTCGGAAATGAGTTGTACAATAGATTCTGAAAAAGAATATAGAAGATGGAATTACAAAATGGGAGGAAAGCAAATGGAAGGCAAATGGAAAGTTGCTTTTTTATGTAAGAACAATACTTGTCGGAGTCAGATTGCTGAAGCATTAGCTAAGAGACTGGCATCGGATGTTATGGATGTTTATTCGGCAGGAGTAGAGCTTGGAAAAGAAATGCATGACTGTGCAGTCCGAATGTTGAAAGAGACACATGGAATCGATCTGGTGGAAGAAGGCTATCATACAAAGCTGATTTCTGACATTCCGGACGTAGATATTATTATATATATGGGGTGTAACGTAGAGTGTGTGTCTATGCCATGCCAGATTGAATTGGACTGGGGACTTTTGGATCCGTGTGGCGGAACAGATGAAAACTTTAAAAAGACAATTAAGATAATTGAAAATAATATATTAAGCCTGCGCGACGATATTATCAGCGGACGGATCAATCAGTGGAAAAAAGAGAACCTTACCGTTGACTTTGCACCGGCATTCCCGTTCTGGAATGAGTTGACAAAGGATCAGCAGGAACGTATCGATAGAGGCTGGCGTATTGAGCTCTTTGACAAAGGAAGACAGGTTTATGATACGACACAGGGATGCAAGGGTGTCATGCTCGTGAGAAAAGGAAGTCTTCGTATTTACATGGTATCAGAAGAGGGGCGTGAAGTGACATTGTACCGGCTGTTCCCGGGAGACGTCTGTGTATTATCGGCAGCGTGTCTTATGGAAGAACTGGATTTTGATATTTTGATTGAAGCGCCGGAAGACTCAGAAGTTGTAACGATTCCAGCAGCAGATCTTCAGCCAATCATGAAAGAAAACGCACTGATGGAGACTTATTTGTATAAGAAGACAGCCGAGAGATTTTCTAATGTAATGTGGACAATCCAGCAGATTCTCTTTAAGAAGATCGACCAGAGAATTGCAAGATATTTGTGGGATGTGATGTCGAGAAATAGCACTACGAAAATAACGGCAACTCATGATGAGATTGCAAGAGATATTGGAAGTGCAAGAGAAGTTGTCACAAAGACAATGAAACATATGGCAGGTGATGGCTTGATTAAGAGCGGTCACGGAAAAGTAGAGATTCTTGATAAAGATGGATTATATGCATTACTATAACAGATAAAGAAAAAGTGGTAGGGCAGAGGAATATGTGACTTTATCACTTTTTTTATTCAAAAGAAAAGATATAATCAACACATTATATGTTACGTTGGCTGTGGCTGTATAGAGGCATTTTTCAGCGTAAATCAGAAGAAAGGAAAAAATACAATGAAGAAGAAATTAATATCAATGTTATTATGTGTGACTATGACAGTGACACTCGCGCTGGCTGGCTGTGGGAGCAAAAGTGCGGATTCCGAAAAAGACGACAAAGAAGACCTGCCCAAATTTAGAATTGGAGCAATTCCGGATCAGGATACTGCTGAGCTTCAGAAAGGAAATGATGCAGTAGCCGCATATTTAAGTGATTATCTTGGATTTGATGTAGAATTTGTACCAACAGTGGATTATGCATCTCTTGTAGAAGGGTTTCAAAGAGGTGATATTCAGCTTGCATGGTTCGGAGGACTTACTTATGTGCAGACAAGAAATATTGTTTCAGACTGCACACCACTGATTCAGAGACCAGTTGACCAGTCATTTCAGTCTGTGTTTATCAAGAACACTGAGCTTGCAGGAAATGTAAATTCCATCTCAGATCTGAAAGGCAGAACATTTACATTTGGCTCAGAAAGTTCTACTTCCGGACATCTGATGCCGAGATATTTTATGGAGCAAGAAGGCCTGAATGTCAACAGAGATATTAAGGGTGGTCCGAATTATTCGGGGTCACATGATACAACGATTCAACTGGTACAGTCCGGAAGCTTTGAGACAGGTGCTTTGAATATCACAGTGTGGAACAAAGCAATTAAAGAAGGAACTGTAGATACAAGTAAAGTAGAAGTATTCTATACGACACCAGAGTACTATGATTATGTCTGGACAGCAAATGTAGATGAGTATCTGGACGATATTTATGGCGAAGGAACAAAAGACAAGATTGCAGAGGCATTTATGAAGATGAATGAGGATTATGCTTCTGATGAAAATGCAAAGACTGCTCTCGATTTTTATCAGACAGACAAATGGATTAATGCAGCAGAGCCAAGCGCATATGATAACCTGGAATCTGTTGCAAAGAAATTAAATCTTCTGGAAGTAACGAACTAAGGAGAAAATAAACTTAACATGGGAAAAGAAATCATTCAGATTGAACATGCATACAAACAATATGGAGAAAAGAAGGTGCTGGACGATTTTTCACTGAATATCGAAAAGGGCGAGACAATTGCCCTGATCGGTTCCAGTGGAACTGGAAAAACAACCTTATTTAACGTGATTACCGGAACAGTTTCTTTGGATACGGGGACGGTGCTGATTGATGGAAAAGAGGAAAGTACTTATAATCGGAAGACTATGGCGAAAAAACTTGGTATGATGACTCAAAAATTTGATTTGGTCAATGAACTGAGTGTCATCAACAATGTGCTGGCTGGACGGCTGGCTGACTGGGGATTTTTGAAAAGCCTGATCTCCTTAGTACACCCGCTTGAAAAAGTACTTGCAACGGAAGTTCTGGAACAAGTGAATCTAGTGGATAAAATGTATGAAAAGACAGCGAATCTCTCTGGCGGAGAACAGCAGAGGGTTGCACTTGCCAGAGTTCTTGTGCAGAACCCGGAAATCCTGCTGGCTGATGAGCCGATTGCCTCTTTAGATCCGGCACTTTCGGAAACAGTACTTCAGATGTTGACAGGGCTTACAAAAGAGCATGGAATTACATTGCTATGTAGCCTCCACTCTGTAGAATATGCAGTGCGTTATTTTGACCGTGTTGTTGGATTGAAAGATGGAAAGCTGTTCTTAAATTGTAAAACAGAAGAAATATCAAAAGAACAACTGGAAGAACTGTACAGATAGTGGGGGATATAGTTCATGAGTGATTATAAGAAAAGAAAGGGCCAGCACATTTTGCTGGCCGTTGTTTTAATCGGCTCATTCATATGGAGCCTGAGTATTCTTCCGCCGCATGATGAACTGATACATTCCGGTGGACTGATACTGATAAAAAAATTATTATTGTCCGTCTTTGAGATTGAGATTACAAAAGAATCTTTAAGTACATGTCTGGAAGCATTGATTCAGACGTTTGTTTATGCATCGGCATCTATGGGGCTTTCGATTATCATTGGACTTATATTTGGACTGTTGTCTTCGAAAATTTTATTTTCAGGAAGAATCGGTAATGTTGTGAGGATTATTTTTCGTGTGCTGATTGGACTGTTAAGAGGCGTTCATGAACTGATCTGGGCATGGGTATTTGTAGCAGCGATTGGATTGACACCGCTTGCCGGAGTATTTGCACTTGCTATCCCATATGGAGGACTTTTGGCAATTAATTATTGCAATAACTTTAATAGTACACCGAAGGAGCCGTTGGAGGCACTTAGAAGAAGTGGAGCAAATCGGACACAAACTATTTTATATGGAGTTCTTCCACAGGCGTTTCCGGAAATGGTCAGTTTTACAATGACGAACTACGAGTGCTGTCTGAGATCCTCCACGATTATGAGCTTTGTCGGACTTGGCGGAATTGGATATCAGATTCAGATTGCACTGAAGGATATGAAATTTAATCTTGTGTGGCTTAATGTCATTGCTTTGATTCTACTGGTAATTGTAATCGATGTATGGGGAATTGCACTTAGAAAGAGGATTGTAACACGATGAAAAGAAAAAGGATAGGATTTGTACAGATGTCGATGATTCTGTTTGTTGTGATCGTGTTGGGATCATGGGCGTATCTGATTATAAAGAATGAAGATTTGTTTAAAGTATTTAATGAAAGAAATCTTGGATTTCTAGACAATTTTATACAGAAAATGTTTGGAAAAGGGGCAAAGCAGATTGCTTATAAGGATAAAAGCCGCTGGATAGAAGTGCTGAAGCTGACTGTAGATACCATTGCAATGAGTTTTCTTGCAAATGGACTTGCTATGATAGGTACGCTGATCACAGTCGTTCCGGCAGCAGCTAACTATGCAGATGGAAGATTGACTGGAAGAAAGAATTGGTATGGGAAAATTATATTTGTAATCATTCGTTTCATGTATATTATTACACGATCTGTGCCGGAATTAGTTTGGGGAATGTTATTCATTTTCTTTATCCAGGCAGGAGTGCTTCCAGGGGCACTGGCATTGGCAGTCCATAATTTTGGAGTGCTTGGCAGACTCTGTGCAGAAGTCGTGGAAGATGTGAATGTAAAACCATTACAGAGCCTGGCAAGATGTGGTGCCAGCAACAGCCAGATATTAATGTACGGAGTATTTCCAATGTGCTTTAAAAAGTTTCTGTATTATATGATGTTCCGGTTCGAAGTAATCGTGCGATCGACTATTGTAGTAGGTGCGGTCGGAGCCGGAGGTCTGGGACTTTACTTTAAATTGCGTATGTCAGCTATGGATTACACAGGGGTTACCCTTGTGATTATGTGTTATTTGATTGTGGTGTACTTAACGGATATTGTTTCGAGCAAGCTACAGAAGATGTGGAATTGTTAAAATGACTGGGAAATACTCTAGATTATTTTTATTTTATTGAGACAGTATACGTGTAAACAAAAATATAAGAAATGTGACATTATCACTTTTTTTTATTCAAGATATTGATAATATGGATTTACACAAAATGTGTAAGAAAAATATCATATTATTACAGGGGGTAAAACCGCATGAAAAAGAAAATACTTTCTATGCTGCTTGCTCTGACTA
The DNA here is from genome assembly GCA_934307335.1 of uncultured Dorea sp. Lineage (GTDB taxonomy): Bacteria > Bacillota > Clostridia > Lachnospirales > Lachnospiraceae > Dorea. Next base: position 17,096 of record CAKRCL010000026.1, read on the forward strand.
TGACTGTTTCTATGGCAGTTGGTTGTAGCAGTAATTCAGGCAGTGACAAGTCTTCAACAGATGATAAGAAGACAGAGGCAACAAAGGAGGAGACAAAATCCGTATTTACAAAGTCTCCTACAGGAAAGACAAACAGTGGTGTCGTAACATATAACGTTGACATGACACAGTATGAGGATGGAAAGAAAGTACGTGTCTGGCTTCCGGTTGCTCAGGACACAGACTATCAGACAATCAAAGATGTAACTTACGATGTAAACGGTGCTGAAGGAAAAATTACAGAAGATGCACTTGGAAACAAAATGCTTTACATTGAGTGGGATAAAGACACAGCAGCCGCTGACCGTACAGCTACATGTTCTTTCCACGTAGACAGAGAAGAAATCTTACGTCCAGAGCTCAAAGAAGAGGGTGAGCCAGGATCTGACTTAGACGAGTATCTTGAGGCTTCAAGCACAATTCCGGTAGACGGAGTTGTAAAAGAGACAGCTGACGAAATTACAAAAGGAAAAGATACATATCTTGACAAAGCAAGAGCAATTTATGATTGGATCATTGCTAACATGAACCGTGATGAGAGTGTAAAAGGTTGTGGACAGGGAGATGTATGTGCACTTCTTGATATAAAGGGAGGAAAATGTACAGACATTAACTCCGTATTTGTTGGTCTTTGCCGTGCTTCAGGAATTCCTGCAAGAGAAATGTTCGGTGTTCGTATCAATGATACAGATATCACAAAGAATCAGCACTGCTGGGCAGAGTTCTATCTTCCAGGATTTGGCTGGGTAGCAGCAGATCCGGCAGATGTACTGAAAGCAGTTCTGAAGAACAGCTGGGACAAAGAATCTGCAGAAGCTAAAGAGATTCAGGAATATTACTGGGGAAGCAACGATGAAAAACGTGTTGAACTTTCTGAGGGACGTGACGTTACATTAGAGCCTGCACAGGATGGAGATAAACTGAATAACTTCGGTTATCCATATGCAGAAGTAGATGGAACAGCAGTAGATTTCTATACACCAGATACATTTGTATATACAATCTCATTTGCACAGGACGCTCAGTAAGATAGAGGACGGTTTGATGAGATATTCTTGGATAGTTTAAGGAAAGACTTCTGGGATAAACAAAATAAAAAGATTCATATGACATATATTTTATGATATGATACAAGAGGTTGTTGCGGGAGTTGGTGTAACAACCTCTTTTCAATAAAAATGAATTTGGGAAAAGAACTGTAAGTAACAGATATTTTTATAGAATATTGATTAAAGAAGGGAATTTGTAAAATGAAAAAATTATGTTCCATACTGCTGATCACTGCGCTCTGTGTTAGTCTGGTCGCATGTGGTTCCAAGAATAAGGAGAAGAGACAAGTGAATTCGATTGTTACAACTATGGGAAACAATGCTTCATTTCCGTCTGCTGTAAATGTATTTTCTACGACAGATCTGGAAGGCAATACAGTCACCAATGATATCTTTTCACAGGCAGATTTAACAGTCGTGAATTTCTGGGGAACATTCTGCAATCCTTGTATCGATGAGATGCCGGAACTTGCAAAGTGGAATGAGGAAATGCCTGACAACGTACAGATGCTTGGAGCAATCGTAGATGTAGAAGCTGTAGATTCTGACGAATATACACTGGCACAGCAGATTGTGGAAAAAACGGGTGTAACTTATGAAAATGTTATTGCACCGGGAGCATTTGACCAGTTCATTAATAAATTGGCAGGCGTTCCGACAACAGTATTTATTGATAAAAACGGAAAAGTTGTAGGAGAAGCTGTTGTTGGTGCGAAGGTAGAAGAATACAAACAGCATGTAGAGGATTATTTGAATGAGCAGAAATAACAAGATTGCAGTGCAGGTATTAGGTCTCTGTGTGGCGGCAGTTATGATTATATATGGTGTTAGCCGGGGAGAAACAGCTATCATACTTAACAAGGCAGTGAATATCTGCCTGGAATGTATTGGGTTAGGATAAGTGATATGAAGATTAATCAGGAAATGAAACGAAAAATTATTCAGGTAGCAGCATTTGGCTACTCGAATACATATATTGGTAACTTTGTATCAGGTCAGATTTACAAAGGAAGCTGGAAACAGTTCTGTAATCCCGGAATGAATTGTTATTCCTGCCCGGCTGCAAGACTTGCCTGTCCGATCGGAGCTATGCAGGCAGTCAGTGGTTCTATGAATTTCAAGCTTAGTTTTTATGTGATAGGTTTTGTATTGGCACTTGGAGTAGTGTTTGGAAGAGCAATTTGTGGGTTTTTCTGTCCGTTTGGTCTGATTCAGGAACTGATTTACAAGATTCCATTTCCAAAGAAAAAATTGTGGAAATGGCTTACTTATGTAAAATATGTGCTGCTGGCAGTGTTTGTCATTATTATGCCGGTTACAATGGTCAATGAGCTGGGAATGAGCAGCCCGGCGTTTTGCGAATACATTTGCCCGGCAGGAACGCTGGAAGGTGGAATTCCACTTTTAAGTACGCACCCGGAGTTACGCGCAACACTGGGAGCGCTGTTTTCTGTGAAAGCATGTATTTTGATCATAACTTTAATCGGCTGCCTGTCTGTCTGCCGATTCTTCTGCAAAGTGATGTGTCCACTTGGAGCAATCTACGGACTACTGAACAAAGTTAGCATTTACCATATGGAATGCAACAAAAAAACTTGCGTCTCCTGTGGAAAATGTCATAACATATGTCCGATGGATGTAGATCCAGTGAAAAATCCTAATTCTGCAGAGTGCATCCGATGTGGAAAATGCGTGGCATCATGCCCGAAAGAATCACTGGCTTTGAAGTTCGTATATGGAAAAAAAGGATAGATTCATAAATGTATTCAGAAAATAAGTTCAGAAAATAAATCCTGTCAATAAACGATACGCTTATTGACAAAATTTATCAATTATGTTATCGTATCTCCTTGTAAAAGATTATGATTTGTGAGGGAGTAGCAGGCGTATATCAGATGAAAACAGATTCTGAACGCAACAAGTCAACATACTGATCTTTTAGATCTGGCTTGTTTTAATTTGTGAGACTCACGTATGGCTGTAAAGCGTATGCGTGGACTCTCTTTATATGGAAGTATTGACCAGGTATGGCAGACAGCTGTACCTGGTTTTTTTAGGAGGAAATGAACGATGGACTGGAATTTTTTGTTTTTTATGAACAGCGCTCTTTTGGGAGTGGGGCTGGCAATGGATGCATTTTCTGTGTCACTGGCAAACGGGATGAACGAGAAAAGGATGAGAAAATCACGAATGTGTTATATTGCGGGAGTATATGCATTTTTTCAGTTTCTGATGCCTATGGTGGGTTGGATTTGCGTACATACAATTGTGCAACTGTTTGGTCAGTTTCAGAAATGTATCCCTTGGATCGCATTAATACTATTGCTTTATATTGGTGGAAGCATGATATGGGAATCAGTAAAAGGTGAAGAAGAAATTGAAGAAGTAAAAAAATTAAGTTTCGCAGTATTGATGATGCAGGGAATCGCAACATCCATTGATGCATTATCTGTAGGATTTACTATTGCAGATTATGGATTTGTTATGGCGCTAGTCTGTTCTATTATTATTGCAGTTGTGACATTTGCGATATGTGAGACAGGCTTATATCTTGGAAAGACATTAGGAACGAAGCTGACCGGAAAAGCAGATGTCTTAGGTGGAGTGATTCTGATTGGCATCGGAATCGAGATATTCGTGAAAGGTGTATTTTTCTAGGAAAAGTAAAATTATGCCGGACACTTTCCATTACTTGCGCCCTTTCTTTCATTGTGCTATACTTGTACCGATTATTTGTTTGGGTTAATAGGACAATTAAGAAGAAGTATATAAAACTAGAGACATTTACAAGAGGCACAGTGAAAGGGGTTTTAATATGTGTGGAATTGTAGGATTTACAGGAGATATGCAGGCAGCACCGATTCTGCTGGACGGTCTTTCTAAACTGGAGTATCGAGGATACGATTCAGCTGGTATTGCAGTTCGTGATGGAGAGAAAGAGACAGAAGTTATCAAAGCGAAAGGACGTTTGAAAGTTCTGGCTGAGAAGACGAATAATGGAGAGTCCGTACCGGGAACATGCGGTATCGGACATACAAGATGGGCAACACACGGTGAGCCATCTGAGACGAATGCACATCCGCATGCCAGTGACGATGGCAATGTTGTAGCAGTTCACAATGGTATTATTGAAAACTATCAAGAGTTGAAAGAAAAGTTGAGCAGAAAGGGATATTCTTTCTATTCAGAAACAGACACGGAGGTGGCTGTTAAGTTAGTAGATTATTATTATAAAAAATATCTTGGAACACCGGTTGATGCAATCAATCATGCATTGATTCGTATTCGTGGTTCTTATGCAATGGCAATTATGTTCAAAGAGTATCCGGAA
>CAKRCL010000027.1 GCA_934307335.1 uncultured Dorea sp.
GAAAAACAGAATAATCAGGAAATGAATGAAGAACAGAAGCAATTGATTCATTCGTTAATTGAAAAAATCTGGGAGGATAAGAATTGAGACCGAAAAAATTAAAACTATCTGCATTTGGACCATATGCAGGTTGCGAGGAACTGGATATGGAAAGGCTTGGAACAGGTGGATTGTATTTGATCACCGGAGATACAGGAGCAGGTAAAACGACAATTTTCGATGGGATTGTCTATGCATTATATGGTGCGGCCAGTGGCGAGAATCGGGAACCGGCAATGCTTCGGTCAAAATATGCAGATGCGCAAGTTCCGACAGAGGTAGAACTTCTTTTTGAAAATGGGGGTCAGGAATATAAAGTCCGGAGAAATCCAGAGTATGAACGACCGGCAAAAAAAGGTGGAGGAATGACACTTCAGAGAGCAGAGGCCGAATTGACATATCCGGATGGCCGTGTAGTTACAAAACAAAAAGAAGTGAATAAAGCAATTATTGAAATTTTAGGTTTGAATCGAAATCAATTTCTTCAGATCGCGATGATCGCACAGGGAGATTTTCAAAAATTATTACTGGCAGATACAAAAGAAAGACAGGGAATTTTCCGGGAGATTTTTAAGACAGGCGGTTATCAGATTTTGCAGGAAAAATTGAAAGCGGAATCTGGTAAACTTTCGGATGAACTGGAATTTGCAAGAAGAAGCGTAAATCAATATTTAGAAGGAGTGTTGGGAAAGGAAGAAATCAACTATGCAAAACTTCCTATGGAAGAAGCAATTGCTGCGATAAAAGAATTAATAGGATTAGATCAGGAAGAAGCGGAAAATATAAATTGCAAGCTTCAGAATCTACAAAAAGAGTTGGAGCAGATACAAGAGCATTTACAAAAAGCGCAGACGAGAGAACAGACGATTCGTACGCTTGAATTGGCTGAAGCTGACTATATAAAGGTGCAGGAACAAGGCGAGAAAATTCAACAGGAGTGGGAAGGACAGAAGAAAAAGCAGGAAAATCGAGAGGAGCTGGAAGTAAAAATTGCTCAGATTCAGACACAGATATCGATTTATCAAGAACTAGAAGAAAAGAAAAAGAGAATAATAGAAAGAAAAAAATTTCTTAAAGAGAAGGAAGAAAGGTTACAAACGCAGGACATTGAAAGAGAAGAGTTACAAAATCGTCTGAAGGATGATGAAAGCGAGAAAATACAATTGGAAAATGAGCCGAAACGGCAGACGGAATTACTGTTTCGAAAGGAAAAATTAGATTCTGAAAAAGAAGAACTAAAACAGGCTGTGGAAAATACAAAGAAGTATCATTTTCTTTGTGGAAAGCTTTCTGAGATTCAGGAGCAGTATGTGGATAAATCTCAGATTGCAAAGGAAAGAAAGACAGAGTATGATCTCGCATATCAGACATTTTTAGATGGACAGGCAGGGGTGCTGGCAAAGCATTTAAAAGAAGGAGAAGCGTGCCCGGTGTGTGGATCCAAAGAGCATCCTAAGAAAGCTTGTGGTACAGAATATATTCCGTCACAGAAGGAACTGGAAGAAGTTAAGCTAAAATGGGAACAGGCAAGAAATCAGATGGAGACTGCCAGCCGGGAGGCGGCTGAACTATTGGGAAAAGTAAATGCTCAAAAAGAACGCGCGGCGGATCAGAAGCAGATTGAGGAGCAAGAAAAAAGACTCACAGATGAAGAATATGAACTTCAAGAACAAATGAAAAGTAATAAGAAAAAGGTTGAAAGATATCAATTACTTCAAAATCAGATTCAGAAGATACAAGAACAGATTACTACGAAACAGGAGGAACGAGAAAAAATATCTGGTCAGATTGCGGCTTTAAAAGCAGAGATAGATATAGAAAACAAACAGTTTGAAGAGCAACAGCAGAATCTCAGGTATGAAGACTGGAAACAAGCTGAAATAGAACTTCAGAACCTACAGACATTGAAAAGAAACAGCCAGGCGGAATATGAAGCAGCTCAGAAAAATCTGCAAAAATGGAATGGAGATATGCGAAAACTAGAAGGGAAACTGGAGCAATGCAACAAGCAGCTTGAGAATCTTGGAGAATTTTTTGTGGAGCGGGAGCAGGAAAAAAAGACAACATTAGTGGAACAAAGAGCTGATTATGAAAGAACGTTAAAAGAGCTTCAATTACGACTGGCGACAAATCAAAAAGCTCTTTTGAATATTGAACAGAAGTCGAAAGATATCATAGTTTTGGAACAAAAATGGGCGCTGGTGAAAGCACTGTCAAATACAGCAAATGGAAACATTTCCGGGAAAGAAAAGATTATGCTGGAAACTTATGTTCAGATGGCGTACTTTGAACGGATTTTACAGCGGGCAAACGTAAGATTTATGGTTATGTCGGAGGGACAATATGAACTCGCAAGAAGTGTTGTGGCTGGAAATAATCGAAGCCAGAGCGGTCTGGAACTGGATGTCATTGATCATTATAATGGCACAAGGCGAAGCGTTAAGACGTTGTCTGGAGGAGAGGCTTTCAAAGCTTCACTTTCATTAGCGCTTGGGCTTTCGGATGAAGTTCAGTCAAGAGCCGGAGGAATCCGTCTGGATACGATGTTTGTGGACGAAGGTTTTGGCTCGTTGGACGAAGAATCGCTGGAGCAGGCAATAAAAGCCCTGGCTGGATTGACGGAAGGCAATAAACTTGTTGGAATTATTTCACATGTAGGAGAATTGAAGGAAAGAATTGACAGACAGATTATAGTGACAAAGGAAAAAGCCGGAGGAAGTCGGGCGGAGATTATTTGAAAGGAAATTGCTCAAATTATTTTGCAAAGAAAGAAGGTTGTCTGGTTCTATAAATTGAGGTAAGATAGATGTAACAACATGCGAGGGAGGCAAAGTGATGTTATATATTGGCGTAGATCTTGGAACTTCAGCAGTAAAATTGTTAATGATGGATGAAAGCGGCAATATTCAGAAAATCGTATCAAAAGAATATCCGTTATATTTTCCGCATCCGGGCTGGTCAGAACAGAATCCGCAGGATTGGTTTACACAGTCAATGGAAGGAATAAAAGAACTGACATCTGAATGCGATAAAAGTCAGGTGGCAGGAATTAGTTTTGGCGGTCAGATGCATGGGTTGGTTGTACTTGATAAAGATGATCAGGTAATTCGTCCGGCAATTTTATGGAATGACGGAAGAACTGCAAAAGAGACTGATTATTTGAATCAGGTCATCGGAAAGGATAAATTATCCGAGTATACAGCGAATATTGCATTTGCAGGCTTTACAGCTCCAAAGATTCTCTGGATGAGAGAGCATGAACCGGAGAATTATGCAAAGATAGCAAAGATTATGTTGCCAAAGGATTATTTGGCATATCGGTTGTCAGGAACATTTTGTACAGATATGTCGGATGCGTCGGGCATGCTTCTGATGGATGTAAAGAATAGATGCTGGTCAAAAGAAATGCTTGATATTTGTGGACTTGAGCAGGAACAGCTTCCGAAACTCTATGAAAGCTATGAGGTAGTCGGAACCTTGAAGCCGGAAGTGGCAAAAGAACTGGGAATTTCCGAGAATGTAAAGGTGATTGCAGGAGCTGGTGACAATGCGGCGGCAGCAGTCGGAACCGGAACAGTTGGTGATGGAAGATGTAACATTTCTCTTGGCACGTCCGGAACTATTTTTATTTCCAGTGAGAAGTTTGGAGTAGATGAACATAATGCACTTCATTCATTTGCACATGCAGATGGCCATTATCATCTGATGGGATGTATGCTCAGCGCAGCTTCTTGTAATAAGTGGTGGAATGAGGAGATTCTTGGTACGAGTGACTACGTGAAAGAGCAGGCTGCTATAAAAAAACTTGGAGAAAATAGAGTATTTTATCTTCCATATCTGATGGGAGAGCGTTCTCCGCACAACAATCCGAATGCGAGGGCAATGTTCCTCGGTATGTCTATGGATACGACAAGAGCAGATATGACGCAGGCGGTGTTAGAAGGAGTGGCATTTGGACTTCGCGATTCACTGGAAGTAGCAAGAAGTCTTGGAATTTGCATCGACCGGACAAAGATATGTGGTGGTGGGGCAAAGAGCCCACTGTGGAGAAAAATTATCGCAAATGTCATGAACTTAAAAGTAGATGTGATTGAAAGTGAAGAAGGTCCGGCACTTGGCGGTGCAATGTTAGCAGCAGTCGGTTGTGGAGAATATCCGGATGTGGAGACGATAGCAAAGAAAATTGTAAAAGTTGTGGATACAATTGAACCGGAAACAGAACTTGTAGCGAAATACGAAGAAAGATATCAGAAATTCAGAACAATTTATCCTACAGTGAAAGAGTTGTTCTAGAAATAAATGACAATAAGGAGGCAGGAATTATGAAAATAGCAATTGGATGTGACCCAAACGCAGAAAATGAAAAGCAGGCACTCATGAAATTTATCGAGGATAAAGGACTCGGTGAGGTGGAAGATTTCGGAAGTACAGATCCAATCTATGCAAATGTTGCAATTAAGGTTGGAGAGGCAGTTGCTTCGAAAGAATATGACAGAGGAATCCTTCTTTGCGGAACCGGACTTGGAGTTTCTATTGCGGCAAATAAAGTAAAAGGTGCATATGCAGCACTTTTGACAGATGCATACTCTGCAGAGAGAGCACGATTAAGTAATGATGCAAATATTGCATGCATGGGAGCATTTACAACAGGTAGTAAAGAGCGTGAACTTTTCACACAGATTTTTCTGACAAATGAATTTGTACCTGGTTGTGGTTCTCAACCAAAGGTTGATGCATTTAGAAAATATGATATGGAACGCAAGTAAAGTACATTTGTAAAATGTTAATAAAAGGACAAGAGGCAAGTATCAGCTTCTTGTCTTTTTGTTTTTAAATATGTTTTTGTAGAATCTGAAAATAGCGGGAACAAATTTTCGGTTGCGAGATAAATTTTTAACATCTATAATAATACTATGACCATTATCGAGGAAGGAGAGTAACCAGAATAATGCAAAACAAAAAATGGCGAGTGCTGATCGTAGATGATGAATTTAGAATAGGCAGATTAATAAAAAAACTGATTCATTGGGATGAGTTTGCACTGGAATGCGTAGATGTAGTCGATAATGGAGGAACTGCGTTTGAAATCATACAGAGTGACAGATGCCCAGATGTTGTAATTACGGATATCCGTATGCCGAAAATTAATGGATTGGAATTAATTGCAATGACACGCGAGATTCATAAAAATATGAAATTTGTGGTCATTAGCGGATATAAAGAATTTGAGTATGCTCATCAGGCATTACAATATGGTGTGGAAGACTATCTGTTAAAGCCGGTTAATGAAGAAGAGTTAAACCGGGTTTTGAAAAAAATTTCGGATGAGCTCACCGCACAGTGGAGGTCAGAACGAGAGCATCAGATACTAAAGGAAACAATATCAGAGAGCAGACATATTATAAAAAGAGATTTCCTTAAGAATATCATAGAGACAGAAGAACCAGAAGAAGTGGATGACAGGGTAGAATTTCAAGGAGAAATTTACCGGGGAATGGATATAAAACTGGATTATGTCGATTATAACAAGAAAGACAAAAAACAGGATAAGCTTACGATCACACGAATTGAGGAGATTGTAGAACGAATACTGAAAGTAGATACAGAAGAAGTTCTGCTTTGTGAAAAGGAAAATTTACATATATATTGTCTGTTTAATTACGATTTCAGTAAAAAGAAAAATATCAAGAACAGTATTAATGATATTTTGATTGAGATCAAAGACTATCTTATGGGGTTTGAACAATACGAAGTATCAATTGGAATCGGAATGGAGAGAAAAGAATTTGCTGAGATCCGTTTTTCGATAAAGGAAGCCCATCGTGCAGTCGGCAATCGTATTAAGCAGGGAGTAGGTCGTGTGATCTATGCGGAGACAATCCACCCGGGCACAGGAGAAGAATATTTGACAGAAGAAGAGAAAGACTGGATTCGTGGTAGTATTGAAAGTTATTCTGTGGATAAATTAGAGCAATGTATTAATCAGATGTACAGTAGATATATCATTCAGGACGATCAGGATTGTTCAGTTTGTTATGATATGGCAGAGGAACTGGTGAATTATTTCTTTAGCCAGGTCCAGGAACAAGAAGAAAACGAACGGGAGAGAAAGGAGACGCTTTCTAATTGTCAGCATTGTTATACGATTAGTGCTTTAAAGAAAGTTTTGAAGAATAATCTTGGAAAATTTGTGGAAGAAAGTAAAGAGGCTGCAGAGGCGGAATCTGTAAAACCGATTCGTCAGGCGCAAAAATATATGGAAGAGCATTATAATGAAAAAATAGTATTAGAGGATCTGGCGGAAATCGTGGGATTGAATCCTGTATATTTCAGTGTATTATTCAAGAAAGAGACAGGAATTAATGTTAGTGCATATTTGTTGAATGTGCGGATGGAAAAGGCGAAGGAATTCCTTTGTAATACAAATGAAACTATTGCAGCTATTGGTGACAAAGTGGGATATAAAGACTCTAGATATTTCAGCCAGACATTTGCGAAGCAAGTGGGTGTAAAGCCGGCGCTGTATCGGAAGCTTCACTCATAGGGGGAATTTTGATGAAATTTGGAAAGAAATTAGAAAGGCTTCTTTTGGCAGAAATGGGAGTCTGTCTGATTGTTTTGTTGCTGAGTGTGTCGGGCAGATGCTCGAGTATGGCAATTTTATTGAGCACTTTGTTTCAGATGTTTATGATAATTTACATGATTGTTGTGCTTGTACATCCGTTACAGGCTTATGCCAGAATTCTGGAACGTCTTAATAAAACAGAGTTTGAGAGAGAAGAACTTAGAATGGCACCGGCGGGAGTTCCCTTTGTAAAAGAAACTTATAGTTTGCTGGATCGCTATGCCGCTTATAAGACAAGGAAAAATAATGCCCAGATTTTAAACAAGCAGACGGAATTGACAGCATTACAGAGTCAGATTAATCCACATTTTTTATATAATACGCTTGAGACAATCCGAGGGCAGGCTCTGATTGATGATAATGAAGAGATTGCAAAGATGGTGGAAGCGTTGTCCGCATTCTTTCGCTATAGTATCAGCAGGAAGGGAAATCTTGTGACACTTAGAGATGAGTTGGCAAATATAGAAAACTATATGCTAATTCAGCGATATCGTTTTAATAACAGATTCTCAATGGAAGTATTAATAGATGAGGAAGATGAAGAGGCGTTTGATTTTTTAATACCGCGTCTGATTATTCAGCCGGTTGTTGAAAATGCGATTTTTCATGGTCTGGAAGAAAAGTTGGAAGGCGGAAAAGTTACAATTGATATAATTGTGACAGATAAGAATTTGATTTTGATGATTTCTGATAATGGAAAAGGGATGGATGCGGATACGCTGAAAGAATTGAATGCCAGAATTCAATCTAATAATGTGGAATTGGATGACAGAGAAGAGCGTAATCAGAGAAATACAGGAATTGCCCTTCCTAATATTCATAAGAGAATCCAACTTTTATTTGGAGAAGAATATGGTGTGAATGTATATAGTACTGCCGGACAAGGAACGGATGTAGAGATCACGATTCCGGCAAATTATAAAACTGACCGGGAGAAAGATCATGAAGAAAGAATTGCTGAGAATTAATCGTTTGAATTATAATTATACCCGGACAAGAAAGCTCGAGAATGTATCATTTTGTATTCTGGAAGGAGAATGCATTGGATTTCTCGGGCTTAGTTATTCTGGAAAAGATTTGATGACAAGTTTGTTACGAGGAGAACTGACGGAGGGAGACGGAAGTGGCGCAATTTATTTAGGTGGACAGAAAGTGAATGACTGGGAAGTACTTGGAAAAGAAATATATTATATGTGTCCGGACAATTATGTGATAGAAGACTGGACAGTTGCAGAATATCTTTGCCTGGTTGATTCGGGATGGGCAGGTTCATTTTGGAGAAAAGGAGCGCTGAATGAAGAAGCAGGAGAATGCTTTGCAGAACTGGAATTGGATTTTGATATTTCCAGTCGTATGCGAGATCTTTCTGAGTTGGAAAAACGGATTGTTGATGTAGTGAAGGCATATCGTAAGGGTGCGAGGATTATTATTATTGACGATGAATTTGATGGTGTAAGTCAGACAGATATTATTAAATTTGGAAAAATTATACGCAGACTGATTCAGAGGAAGCTTGGCGTGATCGTGAATAGTAATTCGAATTTTATTATGTCGGAATTGTCTGATAAATTCATTATATTTGATAGAGGACATGTTGTGAAAAAATGTGCCAGAGAGTATATCAAAAATGAAGAACAATTAGAACGTTTTCTTCTTGGTGAAAACGTATTGCCGTCAGGGGAAAAAATAGAAGAACGAACAGAGATGTCCTGGAAAGAGGAAGACATTGTATACAGAATTAGAAATTTAAAAATTTTTCAAGAAGATGTTAAAAATCTGAACTTTGTCAGAGGAGAAGTTGTAACATTGCTTACGCTCAACAGAAGAAAAAAAGAACTCCTTTTTTTAATCTTGTCGGGACGTATTAATGTTGAAAATGTTCATTATATTTTAAATGGAGAACGATATGACAATATAGATTGCAGCGAGCTGGCCAGAAAAAAAGTAGTGTCTGTCAGGGCGCTTGGGAGTCGAGAAGAAGTGTTTGAACATATGACTGTGGGAGAAAATCTGATGCTTCCTTCATTGGAGAAAATTTCATTTTGGGATTATATTCGTTCTTCAAGAAATATCCGGAAGATGATCCTGGAAGAAAATCATAACTTAAAAGATGTGAAAGCAGAGGGGTTGGGAATTAATGAGCGGATTCAAATGACTTTGGAACGCTGGTATATTTTTAATCCAATGGTATTGATTTTGTTTGAGCCATTTGCTCTGTGCGATGTAAACGGAGTGGATATAGTAAAAAAATATGTTAAAAAATTCTCAAACAATGGCACAACAGTAATAATTGTAAGTACAAGAGAAGAATATATAGAAGATATTTCAGATCAAATCATACATATTGGATAGTCTCCTAAAAATTCTCACACCTTTTCTAAATTTCCTCACATTGGAAAAATATGTTTATGATTTTATAATATAATTATTCCAAGAGAGAACTCAGAAAAAGAGAAAAAGGAGGAAACGAAATGAAAAAGAAAATTTTAGCAGTATTGTTATCAGCAGCTATGGTTGCTGCAATGGCAATGGGATGTAGCTCAGGCGGAGGTACATCAGCAAAAGCAGATGGAGAAAAGGCCGGAAAGGCAGAGGACATGACCTTTGTAGTTGTTCCAAAATGTGTACATGCATGGTTCGACGAAGTTAACAAAGGAGCTCAGAAAGAGGCAGATCTTCTTGCTGAGCAGTTGGGAGTAAAAGTAAAGATCGATTATCGTGCTCCAGAGTCAGCAGAAGTATCAGCTCAGAACTCAACACTTGAGCAGGCAGCTGCTACAAACCCAACAGCTATCTTGCTTGACCCAGTTGATTATGATGGAAGCGCAGATATCATTAAAGAGATTCAGGACAGAGATATCCCGGTTATCTTGTTTGATGCTCCTACACCAGAAGGAAGCGGACTTACATCTGTAGGTAATGACTTTGCAGAGCAGGCAACAATCGCTGTTGACATGCTTATTGAGAAGATGGGAACAAAAGGAAAAGTTGCAGTTATGCAGGGTGCTCCTACAGCTCCTAACCATGCAGAGAGATATCAGGCACACTTAGATGCTCTTGCAAAATATCCAGACATTCAGGTAATTGATGGTGGTATTGACAATGATAACGTTGAGACAGCTCAGTCACAGGCAGCAGCTGTACTTGCAGCAAATCCTGACCTTACAGGATACTTAAACTGTGATGCATGCGGATCTGGTGTTGCAGCAGCAATCGAAGAAAAAGGTATGCAGGATAAAGTAACATTCGTAGCAATGGATAACCTGATTGAGATTCTTGATTATGTTAAGACAGGAACAATCACAGCTACATCTTCAACACTTCCTCAGGAGCAGGGTATGTATGCAGTGTTAATGGCATATCAGGCAGCTCAGGGAATGCCTCTTCCAGCAAATGTTGATACAGGAATCGGACGTATTACAGCTGACAACATTGATGAGTGGATTGAGACTGTAAGTGCTAAATAAATCAAAAAGTTAAAGTTTTAAGATGACTACTAAGCGGGGGCTTGTGACTGGATTTATTCAAGTTGCTCGTCCCCGCTTCTTGAGTGAGGAGCATATCTATGAAAATATTAGAGGCGAAAAATATTACAAAGATGTTTCCGGGAGTTATCGCCCTGGATTCAGTAGATGTAGCCTTTGAACCAGGAGAAATTCATGCGATCATCGGAGAAAATGGAGCGGGAAAAAGTACACTGATCAAATGTCTTACCGGAGTATATGAACCGGAAGAGGGAGAAGTCATGATCGGTGGAGAAAATGCGATGAAGAATAAAGCACTCTTTGACAAAGTTGCGTATGTACCACAGGAGATTGACCTGTTTGGTTATATGTCTGTTGCAGAGAACTTATTTATTCCGTATGAAAAATCAGGTGTCAAAGGAACTGTAAACCAAAAGGAACTTGAGAAACGGGCAATTCCGATTCTGGAAAAATTCTCGATTCCAGTAAAACCAAATGAATTAGTAAAAGATATCTCTATATCTTCTCAGCAGCTTCTTCAGATTGCCCGTGCAACGGTTCATGAAGATTATGATGTATTGATGCTTGATGAGCCGACAACTAGTTTGACGAGCAGAGATACACAGATATTATTTGATATAGTAGAAAAAATTAAGAAAGAAAATAAAGCAATCATATTTATTTCACATAAATTGGAGGAAATTTTCCAACTGGCAGATGTTATTACCGTATTTCGAAATGGTAAAAAAGTTGCTTATTCAGAGATTAAAGAGGTAGACACGAACTGGGTCATCAAGCAGATGACAGGACGTGAATTGGATCAGAATGAGAGATTTTATTCTACAAAAGTGTCTGATGAGGTACTGTTGGAAGTGAATAATCTCACAGGAGAGAAATTTACCAACGTAAGTTTCAAATTAAAAAAAGGAGAAATCCTTGGATTTTCAGGTCTGGTCGGTGCAGGACGAAGTGAAGTTATGCAGGCAATTTTTGGATATCTTCCGGTGTATGAAGGTTCTGTTAAGCTAGACGGAGCAGACTGGAAACTTGGTGATACGAACTACTCTGTAAAGAATGGATTCATTTATCTTCCAGAGGAACGTAAAAAGCAGGGGATTTTACCGGTGCTTTCTATAAGAGATAATATTTCGGTATCAGTCCTTGATGATTTGAAGAGTGGAATCAGCATTTCCAGAAAGAAAGAAAATGAGCTGGCGAAAAATGTCATTGAAACATATGATGTAAAGACACCGGGGGCAGACAAGGAAATACAGTTCCTGTCAGGTGGTAACCAGCAGAAGGTCATAATCGGACGTGCTATGGCTTGTAAGCCGAAACTCCTGGTATTTGATGAACCGACAAAGGGAATCGACGTAGGAACAAAAACAGAGATTTATCGTCTCATGAAGAAGCTTGCAGAAGAAGAGGGAATCGGAATTATTATGATTTCATCTGAGATGGAAGAAATTAAGAAGTGTTCGAACAGAGTCATTGCAATGTATGAAGGTAAAATTGCAGGAGAGTTTGATGAGTACACTGAGCAGCAGTCTATTCTTGGAGCAATTATAGGAGTAAATTCTTAGATGGAAGAGGAGTTTTAATTATGAGTAAAGAAAATGAAAAGCAAAAATCAGGCAATGCATTTATCAATGCACTGAAGAAAAGTAATATGACTGCGATGGCAGCTATATTGGTTATTATGATTATCGTCGCAAGTATCGTATCGCCATATTTCTTGAATGTGTACAACTTACAGTCTGTACTGCGAGATCTGGCATTTGTAGGTATGATCGGTATTGCACAGTCACTGCTTCTGTTAGTAGGAGAGTTGGATCTGTCTGTAGGTAAGATTGCCTGCCTGTCAGGTATTTTAACAGGTATGTTAATGGTAAATGTAGGATTGAATCCTTGGCTGTGCCTGGTTATCGGTCTGTTTCTTGGGTTACTGTTCGGTTTTATTAATGGTATCATTATTACAAGGCTCCGACTGAACTCTATGGTTGCTACAATTGGTATGCAGGGTGTATATGGTGGTATCAACCTGGTTATTACAAAAGGTAAGGCAGTTACAGGAATTCCGGCTGATACACAGGTGCTTGGAAAGCAGTCTATCGGACCTATCCCGATTCCATTTATTATCTGTATTATTGTTTTGATCCTGATTTTATTTATGGTTAAGAAAACAAAAACAGGTCGTTACATATATGCAATTGGTAACAGCAAAGAGGCAGCTAAGATTCTCGGAATCAAAGTAGATCGTATCCGTGTTATGATCTACTCTATCGTAGGACTGATTTCCTCACTGGCAGGACTTCTGTATGTATGCCGTCTTGGATCTGCACAGACAGCTATCGGTGAAGATTGGCCAATGAATTCTATCGCAGCATCCGTTATCGGAGGAGTATCTCTTACAGGTGGTGTTGGTAATCCGGCAGGAGCTTTGATCGGAGCAGCTGTTATCACAATTATCCAGAATATTATCGTACTGTTCGGCGTTAACTCTTACTGGCAGTCAGCGGTCAGTGGTATCGTTGTAGTACTTGCAATTTCTTTCAGCTCTATTTCTGATATTGTTCGTGAAAATAGACAGAAGAGAATCAAACTGAACTAATTAGACGGAGATTCACAGGACTGGCAGATATTTTCTATATTGCCAGTCCTGTACATTAAGAAGGAGGACGGGGATGAAATTAGGATTAAATCTTTCGTTTGCAGTAAAACGCTGGCTGGATCCAGTAGAATTAGCAAAGATGATAAAAGAGGATTTTGGAGTAGATCA
This sequence comes from uncultured Dorea sp., assembly GCA_934307335.1. Taxonomy (GTDB): domain Bacteria; phylum Bacillota; class Clostridia; order Lachnospirales; family Lachnospiraceae; genus Dorea. The sequence goes on from CAKRCL010000027.1 coordinate 12,908, forward strand.
TGTACAGTTCACATGGGATCTGATTGATCCGTGGTGGCCGCAGGCACAGAGAGATGTTATGGTCTATCAGTATAAAGATGCATTTGCAGATGCAGGAATTACAATCGATGCAACATTTGGTGGACTAGCATCCTATTCCTACGCGCATTTGCTGGCGCCGACAAAAGTACAAAGGGATATTGCATTTACATTTTTTAAAAGAGCAATTGATATGACTGTTGATATGGGAGCAAAAATCATGGGAACACCTGTCGGTGGTATGGATTACCATGATGCGAGAGATCCGCAGAGACGTGAAGAACTTTATCAGGATATGCTTGAGTATTTAAGGAAGCTTGCCGAGTATGGAAAAACGAAAGGTTTGGAAGAGATTCACATTGAGGCAACACCTTTGATTACAGAATTTCCACATAGTCCGGAAGTGTCAGTTCAGATGATGAAGGATTTGGAAGGTACAGATATTCCAATCAAACTTTTGGTAGACTGGGGACATGCACTTTATAAACCACTTTTAAAAGAAGAAGCAGATATTGAACTCTGGTTCAAACAGTGTGCTCCATATATCGGTTCTATTCATTTACAGCAGACAGATGGTCAGTGGGACAGACATTGGGATTTCACTCATGAAGGAGGAATCATTACACCGGAGTTGATTAAAAAAGCAACAACAGAAGCAGGGCTGGATGATATCACACAGTATTTGGAAGTTGTAACAATATTTGAAGATGATGACGATGCTGTCTATGAAGGCATGAAGAAGACAATGGATTATCTTCACAAAGAACTTGGATGTTAGGAGGCGGGAAGCATGGATTATAAAGAAACTTATGAAAAGATTCTCGGAGAATACAGACAAGTATTTGAGAGAGTTGATCAGGATAATATGCGCGCATTTATTGACGAAGTAAAGGCACATGACCGCATTTTTCTGATTGGTGTCGGACGTGAAGGTATGGCAACCAGAGCATTTGCTATGAGACTGATGCATATGGGTAAAGAGATTCACTGGATTTGGGATGATACAACACCATCCATCGGAGAGGGAGATTTGCTGATTGCGACTCTTGGAGATGGACGTATCGGACATATTAATTATATTTGTGAGCGTGCGAAAGAAGCAGGGGCAATGATTTATGTTGTGACAGGGTCTCCAAGTGGTGATACTGCAAAAAATGTTGCGGATAAAGTATTTTTCGTTCCGGCAGCAGTATATAGAGGAACAGATGATGTAGTTCCGTCTTTCCAGCCAATGGGAAATCTCTTTGAGCAATGTTTGTTGATTTTATTTGATATTATTATCATGACAATTGTGGATGAGACACCGGGGCTTACATTTGAAAAAATGTCGAAGAATCATCGTAATGTTGAATAATTATAAAGAATGTACAAGGAGGTACCACAAATGGGAACAAAAAAGATCTTAAATAAGGATGTGTCAAATGTTGTAGAGGAAAGTCTTGCGGGATATCTGATGGCTTATAGAAAATATTATAAAAAAGTCGGTGAGTACAATGCATTTACCTATAAAGGGCATAGAAAAGATAAAGTTGCCCTTGTAATTGGTGGAGGAAGCGGACATGAGCCGTTGTTTACAGGATATTGCGGAGCAGGACTTGCTGATGCAGTTGCATGTGGAAATGTTTGTGCATCTCCAAATCCTGAATTGATCATGGAAGCTGCAAAGGCAGTGGATCAGGGAAAAGGTGTTCTGTTTGTATATGGAAACTACGCAGGAGATAATCTGAACTTTGATATGGCAGAAGAAATGTGTCAGGCAGAGGGTATGGAGACAGCCCATGTGCGTGAGTGGGATGACTTTGCATCTGCACCAAAAGAGAGAATTACAGATCGTCGTGGTATTGCCGGAGACGTATATACAATCAAGATTGCCGGAGCTGCTTGTGATGCAGGGTTGAGCCTTGAAGAAGTTGTTCGTATTACAGAAAAAGCTAGAGATAACACAAACACAATTGGACTTGCAACATCTCCGGGAACACTTCCGGGAAATGATAAACCGACATTCGAAATCGCAGATGACGAGATGGAATTTGGAATGGGACTTCACGGTGAACCGGGAATTGAGCGTACAAAGATGATGCCTTGCAGTGACATGGTTGATCGTATGTATAAAGAATTGAAAGAAGAGATGGGATTAAAAGAAGGAGATGAGATTGCAGTTCTTGTCAATGGACTTGGTTCCACACCACTTCTTGAGTTGAACCTGGTGTTCTATGAGTTACATAAACGTATGCATAAAGATGGTCTTAAAATCTATGATACAGAGATTAAGACATATTGTACATGCATGGAAATGGGTGGATTTTCCATCACATTCTTGAAATTGGACGATGAGCTGAAACCGTATTATGATGCACCTTGTTATTCTCCGTATTATGCGAAAGGTTCTGTATCAGGAGAAGCAATCGAGGATGATGGCGAGGACGAGGAAATCGAGTTTGATGAAAACGATGTTAAGCCAGCTGAAATCGTAAGAAGTAAAGAGGGAGAGTTGACAGAACTTAACGCAGAAGATACAAGAAATATGTTGCTTTATATTGCAGATAAGATTATTGCAAATAAGCCATATCTGACAGAGATTGATAGTGCTATCGGTGATGGAGATCATGGAATCGGTATGGCAGGTGGAATGCAGAAGGCAAAGAAGAAACTGCTTAAGATGGCGGGTGAGGAGAACGCTTACCAGCTCTTTGAGACGGCAGGACAGGCAATGCTTATGTCTATGGGTGGAGCTTCAGGAGTTATCTTCGGAAGTCTGTATCTGGCAGGAGCAAAAGGTATGGATCCGAAGTCTGTTATTACATCAAAAGATCTTGCCGACATGGAGAAGAAGAGCCTGGAGGCAATTCAGGAAAGAGGAGGAGCACAGGTCGGAGACAAGACTATGGTAGATGCTCTTTCACCAGCAGTAGATGCGCTTGCAGCAAATGCAGATAAAGGTCTTCTTGAAATGTTGAAGGCTGCAGAGGCGAGTGCAAAGCAGGGTGTTGAAGATACAAAGAAATATGTAGCAAAATTCGGACGTGCAAAATCTCTGCTTGAGAGAGCAATTGGACATCAGGATGCAGGAGCAACATCGGTATATCTGATTTTCCAGGGAATGAGAGAATTCGTGGAAGGAAAACTTGCATAAAACTGTGTAGTATAGATTACTGAGAAATTTAAGACTTATATGATGATGTGGCGTGGTGAAATAGCCACGCCGTTGTGAAAAAATGGGAGAAAAGAATGTTAGCGACGTTAAAAGAAGTACTTGAAAAAGCAGAACAAGGGAATTATGCAGTAGGAGCATTTAACTGTACTTCTCTGGAGTCTGGAATGGCAATTGTGGAAGCAGCAGAAGAGCTCAATAGTCCAGTGATTTTACAATATGCAGATTCCCATAGACATCTGATTTCTATAGATGTCATTGGACCGATTATGTTACAGCTTGCAAAAATAGCGAAAGTACCAGTCGTAGTACATTTGGATCATGGCGCAAGTATTGAAAGTTGCAGACATGCAGTTGATATGGGATTTACTTCCGTGATGTATGATGCATCTGCGAAGCCATTTGAGGACAATGTAGCTGAAACAAGAAGCGTTGTGGAATATGCACACGAAAGAGGTGCTTCGGTAGAGGCGGAACTTGGACATATATTGACTTCCAGAGCAGGGGCAGCTGAAGGCAATGGAAAATCCTATACTCGTGAAGAAGCATATACAGATCCTGAGATGGCAAAAGAATTTATCGAAAGGACGAATGTAGATGCACTTGCAATTGGATTTGGAACAGCGCATGGAATTTACACGGAAAAACCAGTACTGGATTTGAACCGTATTTCGTTGATAAAAAGTGCAAAAGATATTCCATATGTTATGCATGGAGGTTCCGGACTCAGTGAAGAAGAGTACAGAACGGCAATTCATAACGGGATTCGTAAGATTAATTACTATACTTATCTGTCGTTGGCTGGTGGAAGAGGTGTGATGCAGTATCTCGAGGATAAAAAAGATAAGGATGCAATTTACTTTGAAGATATAGCAAAAGCAGGGATTACAGCAATGAAGGCAGATGTGAAAAGAGCAATGAAGATTTTTGAATCGGATGGAAAAATATAACCATCGGCGTACTTATAGATATGCTTAAGATAGCAGAAAATCCCTGGTGAAAACCGGGGATTTTCTGCAAGAAATCAAAATTGCGCTAATTAGAAAAAATGAATATAATAAAGTTATTTAGAGCAGGAACAAAAGGAGGTAAGACATGAGTAAAAAATTATATTTTGGAAGTAATTTGAAAATGTATAAGAATATTAAGGACACGGTAGAATATCTTCAGAAATTAGTGGAGAATACGAAAGATATCAGCCGGGAAGAGATAGAATTATTTATTATTCCGTCTTATACCACTCTTGAAAGTGCTACGAAAAATGTTGACCGTGCTTATGTAAAGCTTGGCGCTCAGAATATGTGCTGGGAAGATGAAGGGCAGTTCACAGGAGAAATTTCGCCACTTATGCTAAAAGAGTTAGGGTTGGATCTTGTAATGATCGGACATTCTGAGAGAAGACATGTGTTTGGTGAGACTGATGTTGAGGAAAATAAAAAAGTAAAAGCAGCTTTAAACCATGGATTTACAACACTTTTATGTATTGGTGAAACAGCAGAAGAAAAAGACTTTGGAATCAGTGCAGAAGTCCTTCGGACTCAGTTGAAAATAGGATTTCATGATGTTCCGGTATCTCAGGTTCCGAATATCTGGGTTGCATATGAGCCGGTATGGTCTATTGGTGTAAATGGAACTCCGGCATCGGCAGATTATGCGGAGAAGATGCACAAGGTAATTAAAGCATGTCTGAGAGAAATTTTTGGTGATGTTGCTGATGAGATCCCTGTATTATATGGAGGAAGTGTAAACCCGGGAAATGCAAATGAATTAATTGTTCAGCCGTCGATAGATGGTTTGTTTACGGGAAGAGCAGCATGGCAGGCAGACAATTTTGATAAGTTGATTCGTGATGCAAAGGCAACATATGAAGCAAAGTAAAGAATGTTAAAAAGTAAAGGGGGCAAAAATAAGCCCCCTTGATTTATAAATTTTTAAGCAAATCTTTTAACGTTTCTTCCACGGAATCGGTTGTATGTGTTGCGTAATCAGCAACGCCGGTGGCAGCGGTCGTCATAGCATAGCTTGTATTGGACAGCTGTAACATTTCCAGATCATTATACTGATCTCCGAATGTGATACCATTCTTTGGATCCATGCCAAGGGAAGATACGATATTGGAAAGGGCAGAACCTTTATTGGCGTTCGGTGCAATGAAATCAATCCAGATATTTCCGGAGGTTACAATCTTGATCCGATCACCGAAACGCTCTTGAAAATAGGCGCGAAGACGTTTTTCAGTTCCGTCAAAATCACATACTGCGATTTTGATAAAAGGCTCCTTGATATCACGCACATTTTGGACAACGTCCATGTCATAACCGACATCGTTATGGATATGATCGATGTAGTCAGGATCTTGTGAGTCGGTATATCCGGTTCGGGCTGTGGAAATCAAAGTGTGGCAATGACCATATTCTTTTGCTGCGTCTGCAATCTCATAGATCAGATCAGTATCAATATGTCCTAATGAGACAATTTTACCGTCATGTACACACATAGATCCATTTTCTGCAACATAGGAAATGTCATCTTTCACAGGGGCAAATAGGCGTTGGAGATTTTTGTATTGGCGGCCGCTGGCTGCAATAAAATGTATCCCGTGTTCTTTTAACTGACGAATAATGTCAAATAATTCTGGATTCAGCGCGGTTGCATGACCGTGAAGTAAAGTTCCGTCTACATCGCTGGCAATATATTGTATCATAATGTACCCTTTCTGTATTTATGTATTAATTGTCATACCTGTGTTGATAATAGAAATCGTATCTATTATAATTATAATGATGTTGGGGCCTAAAGCCCCCAACTATGACGCCACGGATTGCTTCGTGCTACGCACTCCCACAATCCTCCCCAATATTCGCATATCGTGGGATTATCATCCCACTTTTAGGCTCATATCGGGGCGAGTCCCAAAGTCTTTCATCCACGCATGAGCAAGCTCAGGTGGATTTAGACTTTTTGCCTCTGGCATCATTATAATATAAAAAGACGATTAAGAAAAGAGGAGGCTATAACGTCATGAAAATCGGAATTGGTAATGATCATGCTGCAGTAGACATGAAGAATCAGGTAGTAGAATACCTGGAAGGAAAAGGATATGAAGTTGTGAACTTTGGAACAGATACATATGAGAGCTGTAACTATCCGGAATATGGTGAGAAAGTCGGACGAGCTGTTGCAGCAGGAGATGTAGATCTTGGTATTCTGATCTGTGGTACAGGAGTTGGAATCTCTCTGGCAGCAAATAAAGTAAAGGGTGTTCGTGCAGTTGTTTGCTCAGAGCCATATTCAGCAAAACTCTCCAGACAGCATAACAATACCAATATTCTGGCATTCGGTGCCCGTGTAATCGGAATTGAACTTGCAAAGATGATCATTGATGAGTGGTTAAATGCAGAATTCGAAGGCGGAAGACATCAGACCAGAGTAGATATGATTATGGATATAGAGAATAAATAATCATTTTTGAATAAAATAAAGTTATAAAAACAACTTAGTTTCACGACTTCCAGAGGCTTTCATATATTGAATATAGGAATATATTCAAAAGGGGGAGTTTTATGCCATATCAGATGATGTTGGATGCAGGGCACGGTGGAAGTGATCCGGGAGCTGTGTATCAAGGACGTCGTGAAAAAGATGATACATTGAAATTAACACTTGCGATAGGGGAGATTCTTCAGGAATCTGGAATAGATGTGCTTTATACAAGGACAACAGATGTTTATTTGTCCCCGTATGAGCGTGCGATGGAGGCGAATCAGGCGGGTGTGGACTTTTTCTTGTCAATTCACCGGAACTCGTATCCAACAGATAACGAGGTTATGGGAGTAGAAAGTCTGGTATATGATTTGTCTGGATTAAAGTATCAAGTTGCAAAGGAGATTGATGAACAGCTTGAGACAGTTGGATTTGTAGATTTAGGAGTAAAAGCAAGACCTAATCTTGTTGTACTAAGAAGAACACGAATGCCGTCAGTGCTTGTGGAGACTGGATTTATTAATTCTAATACAGATAATGAAATATTTGATGCAAATTTCCGGGACATCGCTCAGGCAATTGCAACAGGTGTATTGGATGCGTTGGAGAATGCAGGGGTTTTGAAAATGCCAGAATCACCGGCGGAATCAGATGTATTAAAGAAAGAAAAATACCGGATTCAAGTGGGAATTTTTCGAAATCGAAATAATGCTATGAGATTTCAGGAGATGCTGGAAGATCAGGGCTTTCCGGCATATGTTGAACAGTGGAAGCATTATTATCGTGTTATTTCGGGAGAGTACGGAACACTAGATGAAGCAGTGATGGCGCAAAGAAGGCTGCAGAAAGCAGGTTTCGATACACTTGTACTGCAGTAGATAAAATAGGATTGCCAAGATTAGTAGTAAAAACCATACACAATTTACAAAGATTTAGCATTTCCTGTGAAATTGATTTAACATACTTTTCCTATAATGCATATGGAAGAAAAGAAAGGAAGGCATGAAAATGTCTGAAGATACAGGAATTCATGTGCAGGGAGGAAGAGAAATGCAGTTTTTATGGGAATTAACAGGTAAACTATTTGGAGTAGAAAAAAGAGATGGCATGTTCTTATCGGCAAATGTATTGTTATGGAGCATTGCAACATTTATTGTGGGAGCGCTGTTTTGTACACTCATTGGTCATGTTGCGCTCGTAGAATGTGTAGCAAATTTGATGTGTGTTGCAGTTTATGCAGGTGTTATCGTTGGTTTGTTTGGCGGGATTTTCTTCCTGATGCGCAGACATGGTGGAAAATCAGTTAAAAAAAAGTTGTAATGATAATTCGATAAAAATAATGGTTAATAAAAAGCGTGTTTCCCAACAAAGGAACACGCTTTTGTGATAGGTCTAATTATTAAATTTATCGTTTAATCTTCTTCAGAATTATCGTCTGTTGTCTCTGCTTTTTCAGGAAGATATACATGAACCTGTTCGATTCGGTTTTTATCTAAAGTTTCTACAACGAGCCGGATGCCGCCTTCTGTAGTGATTGAGTCACCTGCCTCCGGAAGCCGGTCCAAATGCTCGATGATAAATCCACCGAGGGAATCATATTCTTCGGATTCCAGATTCAGTTCCAGACGATCATTGAAGTCGTCCAGGTTAACAGAACCTTCTACGAGATATTCTTTATCAGAAATTTTGTGAACAAAATCTTCTTCATTCTCGTCATATTCGTCATGAATTTCACCGACAATTTCTTCCAGGATATCTTCCAGTGTGATCAAACCGGAAGTTTCACCATATTCATCCAGAACAATTGCGATGTTGAAGGATGTCTGACGCATCTCTACAAGAAGCTCGGAAATATTCTTATATTCATAAGTAAAATAAGCTTCTCGCATAATATCTCGGATATGGAATTCTTTCGTGTTGCCGTAATCGTAAAGCAACAAGTCCTTCATGTT
>CAKRCL010000028.1 GCA_934307335.1 uncultured Dorea sp.
TCATCTTTCGCAATCATTTTTTCAAATTCTTCTGTTGTTTTGAAAAAATATGCCTTTCCTTCTTCTTCTCCCGGTCTTGGACTTCTCGTCGTTGCAGAAATAGATAATGCATAGTTATCATATTTCTCCAGGAGTGCTTTCATGATCGTACCTTTTCCGGCACCGGAAAACCCGGATACTACAATAAGAATTCCCTCTTTATTCATAGTCATACCTCTTATTCGATATTCTGAATCTGCTCTCTGACTTTCTCAATCTCTGTCTTAAGCCCAATTCCTGTATTTGAAACTTCCAAATCATTTGCTTTGGAAAGAATGGTATTCGCCTCACGGTTCATCTCTTGAGCAATAAAATCTAGTTTTCGTCCGATTCCGGCTTCTTCAGACTGCAGCGTCTCTTTCATATGTACAACATGACTTCTCAGTCTAACGACCTCTTCGTCTGTACAAATCTTATCTGCATAAATAACAACTTCTGCTGCGATCCGATTCTCTTCAATCTGAGTATCCTCTAAAAGCTCTTTCACTTTTGCTTCAAGCTTTTCTCTGTATTCAGCAACGATCTGAGGTGAACGCTCTTCTATGAAAGCTACCATATCAAGAATTGCATCCAGTTTTGCCAGAATATCTTTCTTCAGATGCTCTCCCTCCGCTGTTCTGGTTGCCACAAATCCATCGATTGCTCCGTCCAGTGCTTTCTTGAGCCCTTTCCACAATTCATCCGTATCTTCACTGCACTCTTCCATTGTAAATATCTCCGGATAACGGGAAAGTGCTGAAACACGGACATCATTCTCAATACTGAACTTCTCTGCCATCTGCTTAAAATATCCAAGATATTCTGCCGCCAGACTTTCATTGTACTTTAATGAAACCTGTCCGTCTGATAAATCTTCATAGCTGATGAAGATATCTACTTTTCCTCTCTGAATCCTCTTTTTTATCTCTGTCCGGATTGCTGTCTCGAAGAAATTCAACTTCTTCGGCATACGGATGCTCATATCCAGATAGCGGTGATTCACGCCCTTCATCTCTACAGTAAACTTACGGTCTCCGTCTGATATCTCACATCTTCCGAAACCGGTCATACTCTTGATCATGTGTATTAACCTCTTCTTTTCAGTAATAAATACGGTTTTAACCGTACGTTTTATTATACTTCATTTGGATTTTGCAGTCAACTATGGTATGATAGGAAAAGTAAACATTATTTTTTAAAGGAGTGCTAAACTATGGCATTTGACGGAACAACTATTTCAGCAGTCAAAAAAGAATTATCTGATTCCATTTTAGGTGGACGTATCTACAAAATCGCTCAACCGGAACCTGACGAACTGCTGATCACAATAAAGACACCGGAAGGGCAAAAAAAGCTGTATATCTCAGCCAGCGCATCCCTTCCACTCATTTTTTTAACAGACGAAAACAAGCCAAGTCCTATGACAGCACCTGGATTTTGCATGCTGCTTCGCAAATATATTGGTAACGGGCGCATTGTTGCAATCTCACAGCCCGGACTTGAACGCATCTTATTCTTCGACATTGAACATCTGAATGAATTAGGTGATCTTTGTCAGAAACGTTTGATAGTAGAGATCATGGGAAAACACAGCAACATTATTTTCTGCGATAATGAAGGAAAAATTCTGGACAGCATTAAGCATGTATCTGCGCAGATGAGTTCTGTCCGCGAGGTTTTGCCCGGAAGACAATATTTTATTCCGGATACCATGTCAAAACAAGACCCGCTGAGTATATCACAGGATGACTTCATTCTTGCACTAAAAGCAAAACCTGCTCCTCTCGGGAAAGCAATATATACAAGTTTTACCGGAATCAGTCCAGTCGTTGCAGAGCATATTGCCTCTGAATCCGGATTGGACAGTGACATTCCGGCATCTGACATTTCCGAAGATATGTTAATTCATTTGTATCGACAGTTTTCTTACTACATAGAAGACCTCACAAATGGAAATTTTCATCCGGTAATTTATTATGAAGGTGATGTGCCAAAAGAATTTGCTGCCATTCCATTTTCTCATTATGACAATTACCGCCTGGAATCTTATGACTCCATTTCACAAGTTCTTCGTACCTATTATGCGACTCGTAATACAGTAACTCGGATTCGTCAGAAAAGTGCTGATCTACGTCATGTTGTACAGACCAATCTGGAACGTGCACGCAAAAAATACGACTTACAGACAAAGCAGCTGCAAGGAACGGCAGGGCGTGAAAAATATAAAGTATACGGAGAACTGATCAATACTTATGGCTACAATTTAGATCCTGCCGCCAAGTCTTTGACTTGCCTGAACTATTACACAAATGAAGACATTACCATTCCTTTGGATCCACAGAAGACACCTCAGGAAAACTCACAGAAATATTTTGCAAAATACAATAAACAAAAGCGAACCTTCGAAGCATTGTCTGAACTGATTCAGGAAACTGCAGATGAAATCAGTTATCTGGAGTCAGTCAGCAACGCACTTGACATCGCACTAAGCGAAGCTGATCTTGCCCAGATTAAGGAAGAACTGACTGCCAGTGGATATGTCCGCAGAAAATTCACAAAGAAAAAAGTGAAATTGACCAACAAACCAATGCACTTTATTTCCAGTGACGGCTATGATATCTATGTTGGAAAAAATAACATTCAAAATGACGAACTGACCTTTTCTTTTGCTAACGGTGGCGACTGGTGGTTCCATGCAAAAGGAGCACCGGGATCTCATGTCATTGTAAAGACAAATGGTGAAGAACTCCCAGACCGTACTTTCGAAGAAGCTGGCCGATTAGCTGCATACTACTCCAAGAACCGTGGCAGTGATAAAGTCGAAATTGATTATGTTGAAAAAAAACATGTTAAAAAGCCAAATGGCGCCAAACCTGGATTCGTTGTATATTACACGAATTATTCTCTTGTCATTGATTCAGATATCAGCAATATAAAAGTCGTGCAGGATTAATCCCGCACGACTTTTTATGAAATGATATCCTCAAATAACTTTTCTTTATAAACACCTGCTTCAATCAGCTTTTTGAAAGCTTCTACAACTGAGTCTTTATCTTCTTTGTAAGTAACTCCAAACCATTTGTCCTGGGTTTCCAGAACTTTTACAGACACCTCATCTCTCTGAAGCAATTCATCAATATAAATCGGAAGCAGATACTCACCTTTTAATACATCCACATCCGGTTTTTCAAAGAATTCCTTGAATCCTTTTTCCAAAATTCCTACAAATTCCGGTGTCAGCCCCCACATGTTCATAGATACATGTGAATTCTCATCAATTAATACTTGTTCATCTTCTTTCTGAACTGCTGCTTTATCACCGATTTTTACAATATTTTTCGTTTCATCGACTCCTGTCAGATATCCATTCGCATCTACCTGGCAGACACCTCTTGTTACACCGCCATTCTCACTAAGTGTATTCTTAAGGATAAATCCTGCCATACAGAAATCCATTGGCTTTTCCGGTGTATAGCCTTCCAGAAAATCATGCAATAATCCAAACGCTTCTTTTCCGTAATAATCATCGGCATTGATAACAGCAAACGGCTCTTTAATAACGTCTTTACATGCCAGGACTGCCTGACCTGTTCCCCATGGTTTTGTACGGTCCGCCGGGAGTTCCACTCCTTCCGGAAGATCATCTATAGCCTGAAATGCATAAGCAATCTCTACATCCAGCTTCTTGCAGATTGCCTCTATTCTATCTCCGATCACCTCTCGGAAAGCATCCTCAATATCCTTGCGGATAATGAATACAATCTTATTAAAGCCTGCTTTGATCGCATCATGGATAGAATAATCCATAATAATCTCTCCGTGCATTCCCACTGGTTCCAACTGCTTGATCCCGCCACCAAATCTAGAGCCGATTCCAGCTGCCATAATGACTAGTGATGTTTTCATCTTTGTACCTCCATACTTTTTATCTATATTATTGTACTGGATATCCATCAGATACGCAACACCTATTCTTTAATCCAGAAGAGCGTCTAACAGCAAAAGATATTCAGATTATGCCTCTTTTCCTGCCAGATAATCAATAAACTGTTGTGCTGTTCTTCCGGACATTCCGCCATGACTTAACTCCCACTTATTTGCTTCAGCCAGAAGTTCTTCTTCCGTAAGCCCCAGATTATTTTTCTTTGCCAACTGACGCACGATCTCCTGAAATTCACGTTTCTGTGGTCTTCCAAAATAAATTGTAACACCAAATCTTGCTACCAGTGACAACTTCTCTTGTACTGTGTCATTGGTATGTAATTCTTCATCTCTGTCCTCTTTATCCTTAAATGTCTCGCGGATCAAATGTCTACGGTTAGAAGTTGCATAGATCAATACATTATCCGGCTTCTTTTCAAGACCACCTTCAATAACAGCTTTTAAGTATTTGTATTCTATTTCGAATTCTTCAAAGGACAAATCATCCATATAAATGATAAATTTATAATTACGATTCTTAATCTGAGCAATCACATCATTCAGATCTTGGAACTGATGCTTATATACCTCGATCATACGTAATCCCTGATCATAATACTGATTCAAAATTGCCTTGATAGACGAAGATTTTCCTGTACCTGCATCACCAAACAACAGGCAGTTATTGGATTTTCTCCCCTTTACAAATGCTTCTGTATTATCAATCAGCTTTTTCTTTGCAGTTTCATATCCAACCAGATCGTCCAAATGTACATGTGCAATTTTTGTAATTGGCACAATTTTCGCACCTTCTTCTGTATGTTCAATGCGAAATGCCTTATGAAGTCCCAGTTTTCCAACTCCAAATTCCTTATAAAACTGTGTTACAGTAGCTTTAAATTCTTCCGCATCCTTCGTCTCATCCAATGCCTTTGCAAGATTACAGATACGGTCACGAATCCTCTCATTAAAAATCTGTCCATGCCCTTTCACGCCTTTATAATCTCTAAGCATAGCCAGAGCGTCTTCACCAAGCACTTCTGCGAGATTCTGAAAATCATAATCGAACAACTCTTTGAAAATTTTGAAATCATGAAGCGCTGCAATATTAATACTTCCTTCTACTGCTCCGACAATTTCACAAGATGTACTATAAGCATTCTCATGACTGACCATAAGATAAGTCAAGTATGTATGCCACAGATTTCCCTCAAATCCGTGACTGACCGAAAGCTCTGTCAGATCTCCGATCGTTGAATACAAAAGACTTCTCATATCATCTTCATTATAGTATTCATTATCATAATTCTCCATAAGAAATGTCATGTCCTGAAGAAGTTCCCCTTCTTCCATATCTTTATATAAAATCAATTCATTCGTTCTCATATTCTCTGATATCTCCTTTACTGATTGTTGTCCATTGTTATTAATAGTTGCCGAGAATTTTTAACCCTCTGCTTTCTTCTCTTAATCCACGAATTGCATTTTTAACGCCTGGTTCCTCAAGATTTCCTTCAAAATCTACAAAGAAACGATACTCCCAGCTTCTTCCTTCGATTGGCCTTGACTCAATCTTAGACATATTCAGATCATTATAAATGAAATGTGACAGCAGATGGTAAAGTGATCCACTCTCGTGCGGGACTTCAAAGCAAATACTGATTTTCTTTGCACCTTTTAAAAATACTTTCTGATTTGTCACAATAATAAATCTTGTACAATTACCAGCCTCATCGTTAATTTGATCCTCCAGGACTTCCAATCCATATACCTTTGCCGCATAAGCACTGCAGACTGCAGCTTGTGTCTTGTCCTGATCATCTAGAATTTTCTTCGCTGCAATCGCTGTATTTGCGACACTGATCTGTTGCCAGTCGCTGTGTTCCTCAAGAAATCGACTTGTCTGCATCAAAGCCTCTGCCTTCGAATACACGCATTTCAATTCTGAAAGTTCTGTACCCGGAAGTCCTGCTAAAGTATGCGTAATCGGAATAATCACTTCACCTACAATATAATTTTCAAATTCTACCAAAAGATCATAAACCTCATTAACCGCACCCGCTGTAGAGTTCTCAATCGGAAGCACTGCATAATCTGCCGCTCCCTCTTCGATTGCTTCCATAGCATCACGAAATGTGCGTACAGAATAACTATTACAATTTTCTCCAAAATATGTCTTCATAGCAGCCTGTCCATAGGCTCCTTCCATACCTTGAAATACAACTCTTGCCTTTTCAACTCCAAGTGAATCTATCTCTATAAACGGAAGTCTTCCAAGTGCGCCTGCTTTCACAAGCTGCTGATATTGAAGTTTCCGGCTCATAGACATCAGCTGCTGATACAGCTCCTGAATACCTTTTTTATCAAAATCAGAAGATACTTTTGATGCCACATTCTGAAGCTTTTCCTTTTCTCTTACACGATCAAATACTTTTCTTCCTGCTTCGACCTTATATTCTCCTACTTGCTCACAAATCTTCATACGCTCTTCATAAAGCTTTACGATCTGATCATCTACAATATCTAGCTGTCCTCTTAGTTCTTCTAATGTAGCCATACATTTCTCCTTCCAAAATTAATCTTCTCATAACTTCTTACATTCACTCTCTATACTGACACTATTGCATTATAATACATTTCATATTTAAAATCTACCTCTCAATCTTATCTACCTTTCACGTCTAAAAAAAATTAATTTTTACATTGAAAAACTGAGTGGTTTGTTATATGATGTACAGAGACTTTAAGAAAACGTCGCGAAGGAGGATTTTATGAGACACTTAATGAGTCCACTCGATTTCACAGTGGAAGAATTAGACAAGCTTATGGATTTAGCCCAGGACATCGAAAAGAACCCTAAGAAATATGCTCACGCATGTGATGGAAAGAAATTAGCAACTTTATTTTTTGAACCAAGTACACGTACAAGACTCAGCCATGAAGCAGCAATGCTTAATCTCGGAGGTAGTGTTCTTGGTTTTTCTTCTGCCGATTCCAGTTCTGCTACAAAGGGGGAAAGTGTTGCAGACACTGTTCGCATGATTTCCTGCTATGCAGACATCTGCGCAATGAGACATCCAAAAGAAGGTGCTACACTGGTTGCCAGCATGCATTCACGAATTCCTGTGATCAATGCAGGTGATGGCGGACACCAGCATCCGACCCAGACACTGACAGACCTGCTTACAATCCGTTCCTTAAAGGGTCGTCTTGATAACATTACAATCGGTCTTTGTGGAGATTTAAAATTTGGTCGTACTGTTCACTCTCTGATCCGTGCTCTTGTACGCTATGAGAATGTAAGATTTGTTCTTATTTCTCCGGAAGAACTTCGTGTTCCAAGTTATATCCGCAATGATGTTCTTGATAAAGAACATGCTGATTATGAAGAAGTTGTACGTCTGGAAGATGCCCTTCCAGATCTTGACATCCTTTACATGACTCGTGTTCAGAAAGAACGATTCTTCAATGAAGATGATTACATCCGTATGAAAGATTTCTATGTATTAGATGCTCAGAAAATGGAACTTGCACCAAAGGATATGTACGTGCTTCACCCACTTCCAAGGGTTAATGAGATTGCTGTGGATGTTGATGATGATCCAAGAGCAGCATACTTTGCACAGGCTCAATACGGAGTCTATATCCGAATGGCCCTGATTCTGACATTACTGGAAATCGAAGTCTAAGGAGGAATTAAATCATGGTAAAAAATACACTGAATGTAGGACAGATTTCAGAAGGATTCGTACTGGATCATATCCAGGCCGGAAGAAGTATGGATATTTACAAATATCTTCACTTAGATGAATTGGACTGTTGTGTTGCAATCATCAAGAACGCAAAAAGTAATTGTATGGGTAAAAAAGACATTATGAAAATTGAATGTCCGATCGATTTTATGGATCTTGATGTTCTCGGATTCATTGATCACAATATTACAGTCAATATTATCCAGAACGAAAAAGTCGTTGCAAAAAAATGCCTTCATCTTCCTCACGAGATTCGCAATGTAATCCGTTGTAAAAATCCTCGTTGTATAACTTCTATAGAGCAGGGACTGGAGCACGTTTTCGTTTTGACTGACGAAGAAAAAGAAATCTATCGTTGTAAATATTGCGAAGAGAAATATGGCGGACGTCTTGGAAAACGTAAATAAATCATTATAAAGAAAAGCTTTGAAATCTCAGATATTTCTGAAACTTCAAAGCTTTTTCTGTTTAATAAAAGCAAGCAAGACGATAAGCCGGGTTATGTCATTGGGTAATCATCTATCTAGACCTGCTGTTGCCACCAGGTTCCAGCGACCTACCTGAGACTTGACGGGCCGCCAAATTGTCTCTACACGGTCTTGCTTCGAGTGGGGTTTACATGTGCCCCGGTCGTTACCGGCCGGGCGGTAGTCTCTTACACTGCCCTTCCACCCTTACCTGCCAAACTCCAAAAGAATCTGTCAGGCGGTACATTTCTGTTGCACTGGCCTTGGAGTCGCCTCCACCGGACGTTATCCGGCACCCTGCCCTGCGAAGCCCGGACTTTCCTCACCTGTTGCCTTTCGGCAATTACAGCCGCGATTACCTGTCTTACTTGCAAGTATTTATTATATCATATTTTTTTCAAATGAAAAGACCTTTTTTATCGCATTGCATCTGCAGCAGAAGTTGCGAGTTCATCACACCGTTCATTCTGTGGATGTCCATCATGACCTTTTACCCAGATAAACGTAACATTGTGTGGTTCCTTTGCTGCCAGAAGTCTCTTCCAAAGATCAACATTCTTTACCGGTTCATTCTTTCCACGCTTCCAGCCTTTTTTCAACCAACCACCGATCCAGTTCTGATTGAATGCATCTACCACATATTTTGAATCGGAATACAGTTTCACATCACACGGACGGTTCAATGCTTCCAGTCCTGCTATGACTGCCATCAACTCCATGCGATTATTCGTTGTCTTTTCATATCCTTTCGACAATTCCTTTGTATGAAGTTCGCCTTTGGAATCTACGTACTCTAAAATAGTTCCGTATCCTCCAGGCCCATCCGGATTTCCTCTGGCTGCGCCATCGGTGTATATACTAACCAGCATCTATCTTTCCTCCTTGAACAGGAATATTTGTCCCGGTTCTTTTACTTTCATGATACGTCCTCTATATGGTTCTGATACCGGATTTTCCAACAATTTATCTAAAATATCATACCCCCACATATGCATTGGAAATACGACTTCTGTATCCGTATGACGCATAAAATAATCCAACCCAAGCGAAGCTTCTTCTCCCTGTCTGGAATCCAGAGGGAAAAACGCATAATCAATTTTTATTCCCTGAATTTTACAGATTTCCGCCTGATATGCCTGCCTCATCGGTTCATTCCAAGTCTCATCATCCTCTTCTTCCCAGTACCACCAGTTCAGGTCGCCCGCATGAAAGAATACTTTATCATAAAGTCTTACAAGAAATGCAACCCCTTCATCGGTAGATTTTAAAGTATGGATCTTTAAATTTCCAATACACAGTTCCTCATCAGCTCCTATATACTTCGTCTGATTTTGGGGACCTTTTACTTTAATATCATCAGACAATATATATTGGATATCTTTATATTTTCCCGCCCAGGTAAATATCTTCTTTTTAAAGTGATCATAGTGCACATGACTTGCAAACACAAAAATTTTCTTATTCTGATTAAATTCCGGAAGTTTTCCCTTATAATAATCAAAAATTAATACATAATCTTTATACTCAACTACAAATCCACTGTGCTCCAGATAAGTAATTTTAACCATTATTTTCTTCCCTGAACAACTTCAACTGCATGAATTACTTCCGGCAAAATATATCCCAGACATTCTTTCACTGCTGCTGCTTTTCCCGGAAGATTTACAATTACAACATTTCCTCGGATACCCGCTGCCGCACGGTTCAGCATTGCTCTTTTTGTAAGCGTCAGCATATGCGCACGCATTCCCTCCGGAATTCCAAGAAGTGGTCTTTCTACAACTTCCATCGTTGCTTCCGGTGTACAATCTTCCGGTCCGCATCCTGCTCCGCCTGTTGTCAAGATCAAATCTGCCAGATTGCCATCTGCCATTCTCTGGAACACTGTGGATAATACCGTCTTATCTGTCGGAAGTGCTTTCATAAATACAACATCCAGTCCTGCACTCTCAATCATCTCACGGATGACTTTCCCACTGTTATCTTCTTGCTCTCCCTTATATACTGCAGTACTTGCAGTAATAATTGCTACCTTCATCTAATTGTACCTCCATACATTTTTCTATCGTAAACTTTTTCATCAAATCTATTTTTGACATTCAAAAATAGTATAGCACAAAATACCTACCTGGTAAATCCTTTTATATGATGATACAGACCAGTCCCCCGTTACTGTCATTTACGATTTTCTGCATTGTATCTTGAAGTTTTGTCTGACTTTCATCACCAATCATGGAAATTTTATTCCGAATCCCATCCATAACCAATTCTTCTACTGACTTTCCAAATATATTCGTCTCCCAGATTCCCTGTTCTGTCTCTGCTTCTTGTTTTATAAAAGAAAGCAGATCTTTCGCCTGGTCTTCTGTACCGACAATCGGTGCAATCTCTGTCTCAATATTTGCCCGAATTAAATGTATGGACGGTGCCTGGGAATGTATCTTCACTCCATACTTATTTCCTTGCTTTATCAGTTCTGGTTCTAATAAAGTAATCTCATCTTTCACCGGACGCACGACTCCGTATCCTTTCATCTTGACTGATGCAAACGCATCTCTGACTCCTTCATATTCATCTCTTAATTTTGTAAGTTCTCTAATCGTAGATACAAGTTCATATTGTCCTGCAATCATTGTTCCTGTCAGTTCACTAAGCATTTCATAATAATATTTTTCTGGAATAGAAATCTCTATTTTCACACAACCGGAATCCATTCCAATTTCACTCACTTTGCAATAATCTATGTATGTACTTCCAGAAATGTCTATCTTACCAAATGTATCTCTAATTTTTGTCATATTCGCAAGTATATCTTCTACATTGGTCATCAGATCTTGTTTGATGTCGTGGTCTCTTGGCAACATTTCTACCCATTTTGGGACAAAAAACTGAATCTCTGATATTGGAAATTCAAAAAGAATTTCTGATAATATCTGACAAATGTCTTCACCCGTAAGTTTCTCGCAATTTACCGGAAGTGCCCGTACTCCATATTCTTGTTCCAAAGCTTTTGCAGTCTCTCTTGCCGGCACTCCTTTGGGATCTTTTGAATTCACAAGTACAATGAACGGCTTTCCAATCCCGTTTAATTCCTGTATCGTCATACGCTCCGCATCTTTATAATTTTCTCTTGGAATGTCTGTGATGGTGCCGTCTGTCGTGATCACAATTCCAATGGTCGAATGATCATGAATCACCTTTCTTGTTCCAATCCCTGCAGCCTTTGCAAATGGAATCTCATAATCAAACCACGGTGTTTTCACTTGTCTTTGGGTATCCCCGTCCATATAACCGGCAGCACCTTCTACCATATAACCGACGCAGTCAATTAGACGCACCTTCACATCCACGTCCTCTGCAAGCCGGATCTTCGCAGCATCTTTCGGTACAAACTTTGGTTCCGTTGTCATAATTGTTCTTCCAGAAGCCGATTGCGGCAATTCATCCTGAGTCCTCATCCTGGCATGCTCATCTTTCATGCCCGGAATCACAAGTACATCCATGAACCTTTTAATAAATGTAGACTTTCCTGTCCGTACCGGACCCACTACACCAATATAAATCTCACCATTCGTTCGTGCCTCGATATCTTTGTATACTTGAAATCTATCCATAAGAACCCCCATGTATCATCATACTTGTTTTACTGTTAACAGATTATGCAGGAAACATTCCGAGTATGTATAGATTCTGCTTACTATGTATGGTATATAGCATTTGCCATCCGGTATCCTTTTTGCTATCTTCAATTCACTGTTATTTATTTCATTCAATAAATAGTCTTTCCAGCCCCTCCCGAACAATAAATGTTTTATAAAAACAGAACATAAAAGAACATAAACTTACACATGCTTTGTGTATGAAGCATGTGTAAGTTTATGTTCTTGTTGTTCGTCCTGTTTTTAATAAATTTATTACAATTATCCTTCCCATGGAAGCGCTGTATGCTCTGCCTTATTATCTCTGAGCATCAATTCATTAACAGCTTCTTTTGGGTCTTTTTCTTCAAATAACACTTCGCTGACTTTATTGATGATCGGAAGTGATACACCATATTTTTCACCGAGCTTTACTGCAGCTTTTGCTGAATAAACACCTTCTACTACCATCTGAACTTCGTCCATTGCTTCCTGCATAGTTTTTCCTTGTCCCATAAGATAACCTGCCTTACGGTTACGGCTGTGCACGCTGGCGCATGTTACAATTAAATCTCCAATTCCGGTGAGACCGGAAAATGTCTCGACTGCTCCACCCATCTTTACGCCAAGTCTCGCAATCTCTGCAATACCTCTTGTGATCAGAGCTGCCTTTGTATTATCGCCATAACCCATTCCGTCAGCAATACCTGCTGCCAGAGCAATGACATTCTTAAGCGAACCTCCAAGCTCCATACCAAGCATATCCGGACTTGTATATACGCGAAATACCTCGTTCGCAAACATCTTCTGCAGATACTTAGCAGTCTTTTCTGTCTTTGCCCCTACAACAACCGTTGTCGGAAGTCCGCGTCCTACTTCTTCCGCATGACTCGGTCCTGACAATACTGCTACATCTGCCTGCGGAATCTCTTGCTCAATCTGCTGTGAAAGTGTCATCAGTGTGGCCTCTTCAATACCTTTTGCCACATCCACGATGATCTGCCCTTCCGCTACATATGGACACATATTTTTTGCAGTCCCTCTTGTAAATGTAGATGGCACTGCCAGTACGAGGAAATCTTTTCCTTCTACAGCTTCTTTTAAGTCTGTAGTGAACTTCATCGCATCCGGGAGTTTCACTCCCGGGAGTTTTGATTTGTGCTCGCGTTCTTTATCGAGCATCCGGATCTCATCTTCCAGAATAGACCACATAGTCACATCATGTCCATTCTTACTAAGAAGAAGAGCCAAAGCAGTTCCCCAGCTTCCTGCTCCTATTACACTTGCCTTTGCCATAATCTTCCTCCCTTATAATCATTCTGTCACCCTAATATCAGGTGTATTACTTCTTGCCAAAACTAATTTTATTCTCAGTTCCGGACATCAGTCTTTTAATATTTGCTTTATGTTTGTAAAATGCTGACAACATTAAAAATACAGCAATTCCATACATCTCATACAGATACGGCGGCTCTACTCCAAAGCCACCCATCTGACCATATATAACCACTTCGACCAGATAAATAATCACAACTGTCAGTGAACCGAGAGACACATAACGTGTTACTGCCACAATTCCGATAAAGGATAACAGGCAGATCAGCACCATCCACACATTTGTCGTACTTAAAATCAGTCCTGCTGTTGCTGCAATTCCCTTTCCGCCTTTAAAGTTCAGATAAAAAGGATAGTTGTGCCCCAGGACCGCTCCCATACCTGCATACATAGCAAGAAGTGGGAAAATATCTGCATAAGTCTTTCCATAAATCAAATATACTACTACCACTGCAAATACACATTTGAAACAATCTCCAAGAAGTGTGATAAATCCGGCTTTGATGCCCATGGTTCGAAGCGCATTCGTACTTCCTGCATTTCCACTTCCTTCTTTTCGGATATCTACACCTTTCATCTTACCATAGATATATCCTGTCTGAATCAGTCCAAATGCATAACCAATCAGTAGACATATAAAACGTTCCATTTTCTAATTGTCCCTTTCTTTTCTTTCTCTCACAAAGAATTTCAATGATGTTCCCTTAAAGCCAAATGACTCTCTGATCTTATTCTCCAAATATCTTTGATATGAGAAATGCATCAGTTCTTTATCATTGACAAATATAACAAATGACGGTGGTTTTACGGCCACCTGTGTCATGTAGTAAATCTTCAGACGCTTTCCTTTATCTGATGGTGGCTGCTGCATAGCAGTTGCTTCCATTAGAATTTCATTCAATACACCGGTTGCAACACGAAGTGTCTGATTTTCGATAACCATATCAATCATATCGAACATCTTTGGAAGGCGTTGCCCTGTCACTGCTGACACATACATAATCTCAGCATATGGCATAAAAGAAAGGACACGGCGCACTTCATTCTCATACTCGCGCATAGTCTTATCATTCTTCTCAATAGCGTCCCATTTATTCACAACAATGATGACACCTTTTCCACGCTCGTGTGCAATTCCGGCCACTTTTGCATCCTGCTCTGTTACACCTTGTGTTGCATCGATTACAACAAGCACTACGTCGGCACGCTCAACTGCTGTTACAGTACGAATAATACTGTAGCGCTCCAGTTCTTCTTTAATCTTATTCTTTCTTCTAAGTCCG
Source organism: uncultured Dorea sp. (assembly GCA_934307335.1). Classification (GTDB taxonomy): domain Bacteria; phylum Bacillota; class Clostridia; order Lachnospirales; family Lachnospiraceae; genus Dorea. The sequence goes on from CAKRCL010000028.1 coordinate 14,415, forward strand.
GCTGTATCAATAAATACATATTCTTTTCCATTATGCACAATCTCTGTATCAATCGCATCTCTTGTCGTACCTGCGATGTCACTGACAATCACACGCTGCTCACCGAGAAGTTTATTAATAATAGAAGATTTTCCTACATTCGGCTTTCCTACGATTGCTACTCGCGGACGATCATCTTCCGCTTCCTCTCCTGATTGCTCCGGGAAATGCCCAATAACCTTATCAAGCATATCGCCAAGACCAAGTCGAGATGACGCTGAGATTGGCACCGGATCACCGATTCCAAGATTATAGAACTCATAAGTGTCCGCCATGTATTTATCAAAATTGTCTACTTTGTTCACTACAAGAATGACCGGTTTTCCACTTCTTCTGAGCATATCCGCAACTTTTGAATCAGAATCGACAAGTCCCTGCTTTACATCTGTAATAAAAATAATAACATCTGATGTATCAATGGCTATCTGAGCCTGCTCACGCATCTGCGACAAAATGATATCTTTACTCTCCGGTTCAATACCACCTGTATCAATCAATGTAAAATCTTTATCAAGCCAGCTGACGTCTGCATAGATACGGTCACGGGTAACACCCGGTGTATCTTTTACAATTGAAATCTTCTCTCCTGCCAGCGCATTAAAAAGTGTGGACTTACCAACATTCGGTCTACCCACAATCGCTACTACTGGTTTACTCATAATTTATCTCCATTTCTATCTGTATTCGATTATTTAATCTTATTTAATTGATTTTACAATATCTCCTGCGACTTGTAAAGTTTATAAAATAGAAAACATACCATTGACCTCAAGTAGGTAAAAATGATATAACTGTAATATGAGATATTTTTAATGATAAAGTAACAGGAGAACGTTATGAACAATACTACGATTAACAGTAACAGTAATAATATCAAGGAGATGGAAAAACTTTTCCCAAGAGCTCCTCTTAAAATCATTGCTATGGAAGGCTGCAAAGAACTCGGTCAGAAGGTCAATGATTATATCGTGAATTTCAGACAATCTTCTTACCGTGAAGAATTAAAATCACCAATGTATGCAACTTATCTTCAGAACAATTATCTGATAGATGCACATTGTCCACGTTTTGGAAGCGGTGAGGCAAAAGGTGTCCTGAACGAATCTGTCCGTGGAAAAGACCTGTTTATTATGACAGATGTATGTAATTACAGCCTGACATATTCCGTCAATGGATATGTAAACCACATGTCACCGGACGATCATTATCAGGATCTGAAGCGTCTGATTTCCGCTGCAAATGGTAAGGAACACCGCCTTAACATTATTATGCCTTTTCTGTATGAGAGCCGTCAGCACAAACGTACAAAACGAGAGTCTCTGGACTGCGCTTTAGCACTTCAGGAACTGATCGATATGGGTGTCGACAACATCTTCACTTTTGATGCCCATGATCCTCGTGTACAGAACGCGATTCCGCTTTATGGATTTGACAGTTTCAATCCTCCATATCAATTCATGAAAGCTCTGCTTCGTGCAGAACCTGATCTTTCAGTTGATCCTGATCACCTGATGATCATCAGCCCGGATGAAGGAGCTATGTCCCGTGCCGTATACTTCTCCAACGTTATCGGAGTTGACATGGGTATGTTCTATAAGAGACGTGATTACTCAACCGTTGTGAATGGCAAGAATCCAATCGTTGCACACGAATTCCTCGGTTCTGATATCAAAGGAAAATCTGTCATTATCATTGATGACATGATTTCTTCCGGAGAGAGTATGTTAGACGTTGCAAAACAGATGAAAGACCGCGGTGCCAAACAGGTATTCGTATGTACAACATTTGGGCTTTTCACTGATGGATTCGAGAAGTTTGATGAGTTCCACGAGAAAGGTTACATTGACCGCGTGATCACTACAAACCTGACCTATCTTCCACCTGCATTCTATGAGAGAGATTATTTTGCAGTTGCAGATATGAGTAAATTCATCGCATTGATCATCGATTCCATGAACCACGATGTATCTATTAGCTCTGTATTGAGCCCGACTGACAGATTACATGCACTTCTTGAAAGACACAGACAAGAACTTGCACAGAAGAATCGTTAATTTTTCTAAGGCCGCCAGCTTTGGCGGTCTTATTCATTTGAAATAATAAAAGCAGCTACAGGATATTTTCCCATAACTGCTTTTTCCATCCTAATTATTCTTTTTCAAATAAAGTGCTCTTAACGAATCACACGTACGCGTAAAACATCTTTCACTTTTGCAAGATCTTCAATCACACTATCTGTCACTTCAGAATCAATATCGATCATCGTATATGCATATTCACCTTTGCTCTTATTAGTCATATCTGCAATGTTCATATTATCATCTGCAAGAATTTTTGTAAACTGCCCGATCATATTCGGTACATTGTGATGCAGTAATGTAATTCTTGTATTCTCACCTTTCATACCCATATCACAGTCCGGATAGTTAACCGAATGCTGAATATTACCGTTCTCAAGATAATTACGAACCTCAGCAACTGCCATTTTAGCACAATTATCTTCAGATTCTTCTGTTGATGCTCCAAGGTGTGGTGTGACAATCGCTCCTTTTACACCTGCAACAATCGGTGTTGGAAAATCCGTCACATAATTCTTTACATGACCGGAAATAAGTGCATCAACAACTGCCTCCTCATCTACCAGTACATTTCTTGCATAATTGAGAATCACAACTCCATCTTTCATAAGACTAATTGCATTTTTATCGATCATTCCCTTTGTGCTGTCCATAGCCGGTACATGAATGGTAATATAATCACAGTCTTTATATAATTCATCTACTGTCTTAGCATGGTGAATATTTCTAGATAATCTCCAGGCTGCATCTACAGACAGATATGGATCATACCCGTAAACTTCCATTCCAAGATGAACAGCAGCATTCGCAACTAAAACTCCAATTGCTCCAAGTCCGATAACTCCTAATTTTTTACCTTCGATTTCACATCCGGCAAACTGTTTTTTAGCTTTCTCTGCATCTTTTAAAATATTGCCATCTTCTTCATTCTCCTGAACCCAGTTGATACCTCCGACGATATCTCTGGCTGCCAGAAGCATACCTGCAATAACAAGCTCTTTTACACCATTTGCATTCGCTCCAGGTGTATTGAATACAACAATTCCCTGTTCTGCACATTTATCAAGTGGAATATTGTTAACTCCTGCTCCTGCTCTACCGATTACCTTTAAGTTCTTGTCAAATTCCATCTCATGCATCACTGCACTTCTTACGAGGAGTGCATCTGCCCCCTCTGTCTGGTCAATTTTTGTATATTCCTCTGTAAAATTATTCAGTCCAATATCAGCAATTGGATTTAAGCAATGATATTTATACATATTAAGCGTTCTCCTCTTCAAATTTCTTCATAAAGTCTACTAATGCTTCCACACCTTCCATCGGCATTGCGTTATAAATACTTGCACGCATACCTCCGACAGTACGATGGCCTTTTAAGTTTACTAATCCTGCCGCATCAGCTTCTTTTACAAATTTTGCTTCGAGATCTTTATCCCCAATTACAAATGGTACATTCATAAGAGAACGATCTTTTTCTACAACAGTTCCTTTGAACATCTTGCTCTGATCCAGATAATCATAAAGAATCTTTGCTTTTTTCTCATTGTGCTCTTTCATTGCTGCAAGACCACCCTGCTTCTTCAGCCATTTGAACACCTTGCCACAGATATAGATTCCATAACACGGAGGTGTATTGTAAAGAGAACCTTTATCAGCCTGAGTTTTATATTTTAACATAGTCGGTGTGCCCGGTAAAACATCATCCCGGATCAGATCTTCACGGATAATTGCAATCACAACTCCGGCTGGTCCGATATTCTTCTGCACTCCGCCATAGAGAACACCATATTTTTCTACATCGTGAGGCTCTGACAAGAAGCAAGAGGATACATCTGCCACTAATGTCTTACCTTTTGTATTTGGAAGTTCCTTATATTTTGTTCCGTAAATTGTGTTGTTCTCACAGATATATACATAGTCTGCATCGTCGTCAATTGGAAGATCGGAACAATCCGGAATATATGAAAATGTCTTATCTGCGGAAGATGCAATGACATTCACCTTGCCATATTTTTCTGCCTCTTGTGCTGCTTTTTTTGCCCACTGGCCAGTCACAATATAATCTGCGACGCCATTTTTCATCAGGTTCATAGGAACTGCGGCAAATTGCTGGGATGCGCCTCCCTGCAAGAACAGCACCTTATAATTGTCCGGAATATTCAAAAGGTCTCTAAGATCAGCTTCTGCCTCGTCAATAATATTCTGGAATACCTGAGAGCGGTGACTCATTTCCATCACGGACATTCCTGAACCTTGATAATCCAGCATCTCTGATGCTGCCTCTTTAAGAACCTCCACCGGTAACATTGCCGGACCTGCTGAAAAGTTGTACACTCTACTCATAGTAATTCCTCCATTTCCCTTGCTCTTTTTGAGCTGTTAAATTATTTATTATTTATTCTTCAAATCTGCTTCATCAAACGCTTCACTGATTGCAGCACCTGGTGCAACCATTGGCCATACCTTGTCATCACTGTCAATCTGACAGTCAATCACAACCGGTCTTCCAAGACTCAACGCTTTTTCAAAAGCTGATTTAAATTCTTCCTGTGTTGTAGCACGAATACCTTCCGCACCCATTGCTTCTGCAAGCTTTACAAAATCTACTGCATCATTCAGTACAGTTGCTGAATATCTCTGCTCATAGAACAGATTCTGCCACTGACGTACCATACCAAGTACATGGTTGTTGATAACAACCTGGATGACCGGAATATTATGGCGGACTGCTGTTGCAATCTCATTCATATTCATACGGAAACATCCATCTCCTGCGATATTTACAACAACTTTATCCGGACATCCCATCTTTGCTCCAAGAGAAGCACCCAGACCGTAGCCCATCGTACCAAGTCCGCCTGATGTAAGGAATGTTCTTGGCTTTGTATATTTGTAATACTGCGCAGCCCACATCTGATGCTGTCCGACTTCTGTAGAAATAATCGCCTCACCTTTTGTCTGACGATAAATCTCTTCTACAACAAACGGACCACTTATCACATCTGGATGATACGTCAATGGATAGGATTCTTTATATTTCTGGATCTTTTCTACCCATTCTGCGTGATCCTGCTGCTCCAGACGTTCATTAAGTCTGCCAAGTACAACTTTGATATCTCCTTCAATGCCTGCATCAATCATGATATTCTTATTCATCTCGGCAACATCTACATCTATCTGGATAATCTTGGCATTCTGTGCAAATTTCTGTGCATTTCCTGTCACTCGATCACTGAATCTTGCTCCTACAACGATAAGCAGATCACATTCGCTGACGCCATAATTAGAAGCCTTTGTTCCATGCATTCCCAACATTCCTGTATATAACGGATCGGTTCCCGGAAATGCCCCTTTTCCCATCAGAGAATCTGTCACCGGCGCATCAACTTTTTTTGCAAATGTATAAAGTTCTTCACTGGCTCCGGACAATACTGCTCCTCCACCAACGAAGATATATGGCCTCTTTGCCTCTTTTATCATCTCTACAGCTGTCTCAAGCTGTGTCTCACAGATATCCTGTGATGGTTCTACAGCTTTTGGTTCTTCTTTTTCGTACTCTGCTTTATTTGCAGTCACATCTTTTGGAATATCAATGAGGACCGGACCCGGTCTGCCTTTTTTTGCAATGGCAAATGCCTTACGGATCGTGTCTGCCAGATCATTTACATCCTTTACAATAAAGTTGTGCTTTGTAATTGGTATTGTTATTCCTGTAATATCTATCTCCTGAAAACTATCTTTTCCAAGAAGAGACACCCCTACGTTACACGTAATTGCAACAATCGGTATGGAATCCATGTAAGCGGTTGCGATTCCTGTAACAAGGTTTGTCGCTCCCGGTCCACTTGTAGCAAGACATACACCCACTTTACCGGTTGCTCTTGCATATCCATCTGCTGCATGAGCAGCTCCCTGTTCATGGGAAGTCAGGATATGTTTGATTTCATTTTGATGTTTATATAATTCATCGTAAACATTTAAAATTGCTCCGCCCGGATATCCAAATACCGTATCCACGCCCTGCTCTTTCAAACACTCGATTACGATCTGTGACCCTGTCAACTGCATACTCTATAACTCCTGTTCTGTCTTATTTAGCTTTTGGTACTTCCAGAATTGCCCCACGATTTCCGGATGTTACCATAGCAGCATATCGCGCAAGATATCCTGTTGTAACCTTTGGTTCTCTTGGCTGCCATTTTTCTTTTCTCTTTGCCAGCTCTTCATCAGATACATCCATCTCAAGCTTCATATTCGGAATATCAATCTTGATAATATCTCCTTCTTCTACAAGAGCAATCGGACCTCCAACTGCTGCCTCTGGTGAAACATGTCCAATAGAGGCTCCTCTGGATGCTCCGCTGAAACGTCCGTCCGTGATCAGAGCAACACTGGAACCAAGTCCCATTCCTGCAATTGC
>CAKRCL010000029.1 GCA_934307335.1 uncultured Dorea sp.
GAATTCGCTCCTGGAGATGCAGCAATCGTTATCTGTGGATCATGGCTTCCAAATGAGGCAAAAGCTTCTGTAGCTGATGATCTTGAGTGGGGATATTTCAACTATCCATCAGTTCCAAACGGAACAGACGACAATACAGCTAACAATATCGCTAACCAGGTACTTGCAATTAACAAAGATTCCAAGATGGCTGACGAGGCATTTGAGCTGATTACTTACATCACAACAGGTGAGTTTGACAAAGAGATGACAACAGAAGCTCTTTGTATCCCAGCTGACAAAGCTAACTCTGATGCATGGCCGACAGAGCTTAAAGAAGTACAGGCTGGATTTGATGCAACAACAACATACTATGACTGGGCAGCAGGTGCTGAGAGCAACAATGACCTTACTGGTACATTAAAGACAAGTGCACTTGACCTTGCAGCAGGTAAGTTAGATGCAGCAGGATTTATTTCTGCAATGAAGAAAGCAGCAGGACAATAAGTCAATAGTTAGAATTATATAAGATGTACATTACAATATGGTGGCGGGGCGGTTATGGCACCGCCACCATGTTTGAGTTTAAAAACTCTTTATTCTGAATATGTTCGCAGGACATCTGGAAATAAATGAGGCAGATGACTGAGATTATGCGAGAAAGGGGAAATAAGATGAAAAATAATAAGAAAATGATCGTAGGCTTTCTGGCGCCGGCAGTTATCATCTTCCTCATTGTATTTTTGTACCCGATCATTCGAACGGTAATGATGAGTTTCTTCAAAATTGATTCCGTAACAGATACAATGGATCTGTGGACATTTGTGGGTATACAGAACTATGAGAAATTGTTTACAACTGCAATATTTAAAAAGTCTTTGCTCAATCTGTTTAAGATTTGGGCAATCGGAGGAGCAATTGTACTTTCGGTTTCATTGTTGTTTGGAGTTATCTTGACAAGTGGAATTCGCGGTAAGAAGTTTTTCCGTGCGGTAATTTATCTTCCAAACCTTGTCAGTGCAGTAGCTCTTGCAACTATGTGGCTGCAGTATGTATATAGTTCCAAGTTCGGATTGTTGAAGTCCCTTCTTGATGCAGTTGGATTACATAAACTGGCAGAGACAGCATGGCTTGATACAGACCATAAATTTTGGGCGTTATTATTTGCATATTGTTTTGGAATGATCGGTTATCACATGTTGATCTGGATGAGTGGAATTGAGAGAATCAGTCCGGAACTTTATGAGGCGGCAACCATTGATGGTGCGAACCGTCCACAGCAGTTCCAGCACATGACGCTTCCGCTGTTAAAAGGAGTATTTAAGACAAACATTACCATGTGGTCCGTAAGTACGGCAGCTTTCTTTGTGTGGTCACAGATGTTCTCGACCGTAACTGCAGATGAAGCAACAATTGTTCCGGTACAGTATATGTACATGCAGACATTTGGAGCAGGAAATGCGGTAACAGAGAGAAATGCAGGATATGGAGCCGCAATTGGTATTATCCTATGTATTTGTATTGTAATTATTTTTACAATCTGTAATAAACTGATCAAAGAAGACGACTTAGAATTCTAGAAAGGAGGAGACGCATAATGGCTAAAGAGAAAAAAGTAAAAGTAAACAAAAAAATTAACTGGAAACGTGAACTGGCGCTCGCTCCTGGATATATCATAGTTATCTTATGGATTGCATTTACATTTATGTTGCTCGGCTGGATTGTGGCAGCAAGTCTTTCCACAACAACAGATATCTTTGCGGGAAAAGCATTAAAGTTTCCAACAGGTCTGCATTTTGAAAACTATGTGCAGGCATGGGGAAGCGGTGGAGTTGCTACATTCTTTACAAACTCCCTGCTCTATGCTGTAGTATCTTGTATTCTGTTGATTTTGATCTGTGCGCCTGCCGCATATGTCCTTGCCAGATATACATTTATCGGAAATAAGATTATTCAGACAAGTTTAGTGTCTGCGATGGGTATCCCGATTACAATGATTGTTCTTCCATTGTTTGGAGTTGTGGCAAACTTAGGAATCTTGAATAATGTTGCAGCAAGTAAAGCAACACTGATTTTCCTGTATGTCGGAATTAATATTCCATATACAACGATTTTCCTGCTTACTTTCTTTGCAAACATTTCTGGTACATATGAAGAGGCAGCAGCACTCGATGGTTGTCCTCCGTCAAAAGCGTTCTGGAAGATTATGTTCCCAATGGCACAGTCCGGACTGGTAACAGTGACAATATTCAATTTCATTAATATTTGGAATGAGTATTTCCTGTCATTAATTTTTGCAAACAATGATGTATTACGTCCGGTAGCTGTAGGACTATACGGAATGTTGCAGTCCATGCAGTACACCGGAAACTGGGCTGGAATGTTCGCAGCCGTAATTATTGTATTCACACCGACATTCATTCTGTATCTGTTCCTGTCAGAGAAACTGATCGGAGGAATCACCGGAGGAATTAAAGGTTAGAGACATAAAAAGAATATTATATAAAGCAAGGAATCTGTTCCTGGATTCAGTTAATTTTTGATATCTGCTGCGTCCAGGAACAGATTTCGTATTTTTCACTAATTTTCCTCAAACTTCCCTTCCGACATTGCTTTGATCGAGGAGGCATATTCAGAGGGTGTCATTCCAGTTTCTTTTTTGAATTGTCGAGAGAAATAGTGTATGGAAGTATACCCCAGATAGTCGGAAATCTGGGTAAAGTTCATATGTTTGGAACGGATCAGTTCTTTTGCAGTATTAATTTTTAGTTTTGAAAAATAATCAATGATCCCCAGACCACATTGATTTTTGAATATCTTCTGTAATCTGGATCGGCCGACCAGATTGTCTTTGCAGATCTGGTCGATAGTGACATGGGAGCAAATGTTTTCTTTCATGTATTCAGTGACCAGACTGTAAATTTCAATATCATTTTTGGATTTCGTTGATTTTGTTGCGACCATAGTGTCCTTTGATCGGATGACTCTGGCAGAAGTAGAGTAACGTCTTGCAATATGAATCAGAAATTGCTCCAGTGAAAGGCGGATCATTTGCTGAGAACCGAAAATGTCAGATGGCTGCTTAAGTGGCATATTCTGCAGATATGGATCGTCCAGTCTGCATTGGAAAGTATGTCTGGCTTCAAAAATAATGTTGGCAAGGATATTGCGTTCGACATCATCTAATTTTAGTATTTTTTTTCGAAAATAGTACATGGCATGGTCATCACACTGAAAGGATATAACGATCAGGTTCGGTGCAATATTTCCATTTGCAACTACATTGTGAAATTCGTTTGGTTCGTGAAATGCGATATCACCTTTGTGTAGAATAAATTTTTTGTCGCCGCCAGTGACTTCAACTTCTCCTTTATCAACACATATAAATTCCCAGAAATCATGGCTTTCGCCTTCGAATGAAAAATCACTCATATATTCAAAATAATGAATGCTGTAAATTTTCCCGATGTTGATTACATTTTCCGGTAAAAAGCCATTGTATGCCATGATTAGTTCTCCTTTTCAAAAGTTAATACATTTATAATATATAAAAAACTATTTTTGTATAAATGTTATAATTAATTATAACGCATGAATTAAAAAATGCAAGAAATAGAAGCAGATAATATAAATTAAGAGTGAAATATGACAAAGCTTTTTGTGTAAATTTATATTACAATAATCGCAGAATGAATTATGGAAAAGAATGATATTGAAAGTATATCAGGATCAGAAAACGAAATAATCAAAGCAGTAGGGAGAATCAGATATACAGAGGTTTTAAGTCAGGAGGAGAAAGATATGAAAAATCCAGTATTAGTTATTATGGCAGCCGGTATGGGAAGCCGATATGGCGGGCTGAAACAGATTGATCCGGTAGATCAGGAAGGGCATATTATCATTGATTTTTCACTATATGATGCGAAGAGAGCCGGATTTGAGAAAGCTATTTTCATTATTAAGAAGGAAAATGAAGAAGATTTCAGACAGGCAATCGGGGATCGTGTATCTGAACATATGGAAGTATCCTATGCATACCAAGATATGGAGAATCTTCCAGAAGGCTATCAGATTCCGGAAGGACGTGTGAAACCTTGGGGAACAGCTCATGCCGTTTTATCATGCATTGATCAGGTAGACGGACCAATGGCAGTTATTAATGCTGATGATTATTACGGAGTGGAGGCTTTTCGTCTGATCTATGATTATCTTACGACTCATGAAGATGATGAAAAGTGCCGGTATACAATGGTTGGTTATCAGCTAAAAAATACAGTGACCGAGAACGGGTATGTTTCTCGTGGAATCTGTGAAGTTAATGAGGATAATCAACTTGTAGGAATAGAAGAACATACACATATCGAGATGCGAGATGGTGGAATCGAATATACGGATAATGACGGAGAAACCTGGGTAAAAGTATCCGAAGATGCAGTTGTATCTATGAATATGTGGGGATTTTCAAAGAGTATTTTGGAATATATCCGGGACGGTTTCCCGGCATTTCTTGATAAGGGACTTGTGGAAAATCCTAAGAAATGTGAATATTTTTTACCGTCAGTAGTCAGTGAATTACTGGAAAAAGACCTGGCAACGGTAGAAGTTTTAAAATCTACGGACAAATGGTATGGAGTGACTTACAAAGAGGACAAGCCTGTTGTTGTTGCGGCAGTAGAGCGCATGAAAAAAGAAGGCATTTATCCGAAGCATTTGTGGAAATAGAAGTAGTTAGATGATGAAATATATAATTTGGGAGGAAGAAAGTCATGACACAGGCGGTCAGAACACAGAAGGCGGAAGCAATTGCACATTTTCAGTATGAAGGTAGACTGATTCAGGATGTACCATTTGGAAATGGTCATATTAATGATACATATTTATTAACATTTGAAGTAAAGCGCATGGGAATTTTGAAGGTTATTCTTCAGAAGATGAATAAAAATGTATTCAAGAATCCGGTGGAACTGATGGAGAATATTCTTGGAGTGACATCTTATCTTCGTGAGAAGATTATTAAAAATGGAGGAGATCCGGATAGAGAAACATTGAATGTAATTCCGGCGCTGGATGGAAAACCATATTATCAGGATTCCTTTGGAGATTATTGGAGATCCTATATTTTTGTTACAGATGCGACCAGCTATGATCAGGTAGAGAAACCGGAGCAGTTCTATCAGGCAGCAGTAGCATTTGGTAATTTCCAGAGTCTTCTGGCAGATTATCCGACAGATACGCTGTTTGAGACAATTGAAGGTTTCCATGATACGAAGGCAAGATTTGAAGTGTTTAAAAGAGTGGTGGAGGCAGACATTAAGAGCCGTGCAGCCAGTGTGCAGGACGAGATTCAGTTCGTACTGGATCATGAAGATGTAGCCTGTTGCTTTTCTGATCTTCTGGAAAAAGGAGAGATTCCGCTTCGTGTTACGCACAATGACACAAAGTTAAATAATATTATGATTGATAATAAGACGGGAAAAGCAATTTGTGTCATTGATCTGGATACGGTTATGCCGGGACTTGCCATGAATGATTTCGGTGATGCAATTCGTTTTGGTGCAAGTACTGGTGCAGAGGACGAGAAAGACCTGTCTAAGATTGAATGCAGCATGGAACTTTTTGACTTATTTACAAAAGGATTTATCGAAGGTTACAACGGAAAGCTGACAGAGCGCGAGATAGAACTTCTGCCGATGGGAGCAAAGGTCATGACATTTGAATGTGGTATGCGTTTCCTGACAGACTATCTGCAGGGGGATACATATTTTAAGATCCACAGAGAAGGTCACAATCTGGACCGTTGCAGAACACAATTTAAGCTGGTCAGTGATATGGAGAAAAAGTGGTCTCAAATGCATGAAATTGTGAAAAAATACATGTAAACCCCTGGATATACAATAAGAGAGAGCCAGAACATAGATTTCCAAAGTAAAATATGCTAACATTTCTTTTAAGTTCAGATTTGACGTATGTGAAGTTACTACTTGTAGAAGTGGGGATTTTCAGACAAATATGAAAGCGAAAGAAAAGGAGAAGTATATGTACTCAGGATATGAATTGATTTGGCTCTTTTTTTGTACCAGTTTTTTGGGCTGGCTATTGGAGACTGTATCAGCAGCAACACATAGCTGGCAGAAGACTATGGATCAAAAGTTTGATGATGTCCGGCTTAAGAAAATATATCCAAATGCGTTGAAAGTAGAATAAAATTCTAAAATATTTTTAGGTTTATATAAGGTTGAAGCTTTATAATAATACAGATGTAATCGTTAAATCATACAAGAACAGGACGTGATATCATGAGATTATTATTAGCAGAGGATGAGAAATCTCTATCGAAGGCGCTGACGGCAATTTTAGAACACAGTGGCTACAGTGTGGATGCTGTTTATAATGGAAAAGATGCAGTGGAATATCTGGAAAATGGGGAATATGACGGTGTGATTTTGGATATTATGATGCCAGTCATGGACGGTATGACTGCCCTTAAGAAGATTCGGGAAGGTGGAAATCAGGTGCCGGTATTGATGTTGACTGCAAAGTCGGAAGTGGACGATAAAGTGGCCGGACTGGACCAGGGGGCCAATGATTATCTGACCAAGCCATTTGCCTCTAAGGAATTACTGGCAAGAATCCGCGCTATGACAAGGACGCAGACCATTGCACCAGATAGTGTTTTGAGAGTCGGAAATATTTCCCTGGACCGGGCGACGAAAGAACTTTCTTCTGATGATGGAAGCTTCCATCTTGCAAATAAAGAATTTCAACTTATGGAACTATTGATGAGCAATCCGAAAAATGTGATAGCGACAGAAAGGATCATGGAGAAAGTCTGGGGCTATGAAAGTGATGCAGAGATGAATGTCGTGTGGGCATACATTTCTTATCTCAGAAAGAAACTGACAGCACTGAAAGCAAATGTTCAGATTAAAGCAATGAGAAATACAGGATATTATCTGGAGGTTACCAAGTGATAAAGAAACTTCGAGTAAAATTTATTGCAGTTGCTATGATTTCTGTTATGGTAGTTCTTACTATTATACTAGGAACGATCAATGTATTGAATTACCGGGCAGTCATGGAAGATGCAGATAATATTCTGCAGATTCTTGCTGACAATGGCGGAAGGTTCCCGGAACAGAAAAGTCCGGGAGAGGACAGTAAGGCAGCGGACAGTCATAATCCGGCAGCAGGAAATGAATATAATGCTATTGAGGATATGGGTCAGAAAAAACCTCCGGCAGATGATCCGGGAAAGAATCGTGCGATGTCACCAGAGCTTCCATTTGAATCTAGATATTTTATTGTGACACTGGATTCAGAAGGAAATGTGACAGATACGGATACAGGAAAGATTGCTGCAGTTGACACAGATACAGCCGAAGAATATGCCGAGAAAGTCTGGGAGCATACAAAGACACACGGATTTTTATCCAGCTACCGTTATATAAAAACAGAAGAAGACGGAAGCACGCAGATTATTTTCTTGGACTGCACAAGAAGCCTGAACACATTTGAAGCATTTTTAGCTACAAGCCTTGCAGTTGCAGTAGCGGGAATGGCAGCATTTTTAATTTTGGTCATTGTGCTGTCGAAAAAAATTGTGCGTCCGGTTTCCGAAGCTTACGAAAAGCAGAAACGATTCATTACGGATGCAGGACATGAAATCAAGACACCGCTTACCGTCATTGACGCAGACACAGAAGTGCTGGAGATGGAATGTGGGGAAAATGAGTGGCTCAGTGATATCAGAAAGCAGACGGTAAAATTAAAAGAGCTGACCAACAGCCTGATTTATTTATCGAAGATGGAAGAAAGCCGGGAGAGCGTTCAGAAGATTGATTTCCCGATTTCAGATCTGGTAGAGGAAACAGCAGGATCTTTCGAGGCACTGGCAGTCACTCAGAATAAGACCTTTGACCTGGAAGTGGAACCGATGCTCACTTACTGCGGAGAAGAAAAAAGTATTCAGCGGTTAGTCTCCATTTTGTTGGATAACGCGCTGAAATATTCGCCGGAAGGTGGAAAAATCTCAGTGAAATTCGCAAAAGTGGGGAAAAACCTCCAACTGAGTGTCTATAATACAGCAGAGCATGTGGATCAGAAGAACATTTCTCATATGTTCGACCGTTTTTACCGGTTCGATGAATCCAGAAACAGTGAGACCGGGGGATATGGAATCGGGTTGTCCATAGCAAGGGCAATTGTAGAAAGTCACAAAGGAAAGATTACAGCAAAAAGCGAGGACGGAAAGTCCATGTGCATGACAGTGGTGCTGTGAGATGACCGGGCATTTTTGAATAATGATAATAAAATGATGTTGGGGTCAAAAGCCTCAACTATGATGCCTACGGATTGTTCCGTGCTTTGCACTCCTACAATCCTCCCAATTATTCGCATATCGTGGGATTGTCATCCCACTTTTAGGCTCATATTGGGGCGGGTTCCAAGGTCTTTCATCCACTTATGAGCAAGCTCATGTGGATTTAGACCTTTTGACCCTGGCATCAATAAAATATTGCAAAGAGAATATAATGTTTTGTAAAAAGGAAATCTAAGCTAGGTAGTTTAGTTTTCCTTTTTTTAGCTTTTCAAGGACACAAATCCTTCACAATTTTCTTAAGTTCTTTTTAGGTTCATTTAAAGTATCCCATCTATACTCATACCTGTAAACAAAAACAAATGCAAATAAAGATGAAAATCATATTTGATATTTCGGGAAGGAGAATAGATATGAAACGAAATTACGCAGCGATTACATTAGGTATTGTACTGGGGGCATCCCTGCTTGGCGGTTGTGGACAGAAGACAACAACTTCTGAAGATACAGGAACGATTTATGGTGAGGTAACAGAAGTCAGCGAAGATGGCCTGACAATTGATGTTGGTACGATGAAGGAACAGGATCAGAAATCTGATGATAACAATTCTACAGACAGCAAGGACAATTCAGATAGTACAGACAGCACAGATTCTACAGATAGCACAGACTCTACAGACAGTACAGATTCTACAGACAGCATGGATTCTACAGACAGCACAGATTCTACAGACAGTACAGATTCTACGGATAGCACAGACAGTAACGGCGGTCCTGGCGGAGTACCGGGAGGAGAAGCACCAAGTGGAGAGGCACCGTCCATGATCGATCTGACAGGAGAAGAAAAAGAGATTACAATTTCTGATGATACAACTATTACAAAAGAAAATATGGGTGGCGGTCCTGGTGGAGCACCTGGAGGAGAAGCACCAAGTGGTGACGATAATGGAGAAACCCCACCGGAGAAGCCGTCCGATGACAACGGAAACAGTAGATCGGACAGCAAAGAATCTACAGATAGTACAGACAGCAACAGCACAGACAGCAACAGCACAGACAGCAATGGTACAGACAGCAATGGTGGAGCATTAAGTGGAGACAATAAAGGTGGAGCACCGAGTGGGGATAACAACGGAGGCAGCACACTGGGAGGTAACCAGCAGAGTGAAGAGGAGGATATTGAACTTTCTGATATTTCCGAAGGTGATATTGTAGCCGTAACATTTGACGACAACGGAAAAGTTGAGAGCATCAAAGTCATTTCCTCTGGAATGCAGGGAGGTGGCGGACAGTCTGAAGCTCCGACAAGCTATACAGCAGTCAATGAGTACACAGAAGATACAGAGGAGTCCGGCAAAACTGTAAAGTCTGAAGGGACAGACGAGAATGCCATCCATGCCTATGAAGGCGCGACTGTAAACTTAAGTGATTTCACAGTGACAAGAGATTCTTCGGACAGTCAGGGTGGAGATTCTTCCAGTTTTTACGGAGTCGGTGCAGCTGTTCTGGAAAGTGACGGAACTTTGAACATTTCTGACAGTACGATTGAGACCGATGCAAATGGTGCGGCGGGTATATTTGCATACAACAATGGAACGGTCTATGCGGCAGATATGACCATTTCTACAAAAGGTGATACATCTGGAGGTATCCATGCAGCAGGTGGCGGAACATTATATGCGTGGGATCTGACAGCAACAACAGAGGGTGAATCTTCCGCAGCAATCCGAAGTGACAGAGGCGGCGGGAAAATGGTCGTAGACGGTGGAACTTATACTTCCAACGGTACAGGTTCTCCGGCAGTTTATTTTACTGCAGATATTGCAGTTAATGATGCAACGCTGACAGCTAACGGTTCAGAAGCAGTTTGTATCGAAGGACTGAATTCACTTCGCCTGTTCGACTGTGATCTGACAGGAAATATGAGTGATGACGAACAGAATGACTGTACATGGAATGTAATCTTATACCAGAGTATGTCCGGTGACTCTGAGGTTGGAAACAGTACATTTGAAATGAATGGTGGAACAATCACAGCCCAAAATGGAGGAATGTTCTACACAACAAACACAGAGTCTACATTTACACTTTCTGATGTAGATATTACATATACTGATGACAATGATTTCTTCCTCCGCTGCACTGGTAACGACAACCAAAGGGGGTGGGGAACAACCGGTGAAAATGGAGCGGACTGCACATTTACAGCAACGAAGCAGGAAATGAAAGGCGACATTATCTGGGACAGTATAAGCCAGCTTGATTTCTATATGAGAGATGGAAGTTCTCTGACAGGCGCAGTGGTAGACGATGAGACATACGCCGGAAATGGCGGGGACGGATACTGCAATCTGTACATCGGAAGTGGCTGCACATGGACAGTCACAGGCGACAGTAATTTAAGTGAACTGCAGAATTCAGGTACGATCGTTGATGCAGATGGCAATACCGTTACAATCAAAGGCTCTGACGGAACAGTTTATGTGGAGGGATCAAGTGAGTATACCATCACAGTAAACAGCTACAAGACAACAGCAGATACTTCTGGCGCAACCGCAACTACAAGCTGGTCTGACTATGAAGTAGAGCGTCCGTCTGGCTTATAAAAATCTGAAAATGTGGTAAAAAGGAGTATATCATGAATAAAAAGATGATTCGACGAAGCATCGCAGGAGGAGCTTGTGTGGTAGTACTGGCGGCGGCTGGATTTGCCGTTTACAGTAAAGGAGCAGATAAATCTGAAAGTCAGGAAACTGTACAATCTGCAGAGGCCGAGAAAGGAAACATCAGCACGACAGTTGTAGGAACCGGAACTTTGGAAAATGGTACCGCCATAGATGTGGTGGTGCCTGCCGGCGTCAAGGTAAAAGAAGTGCTGGTGTCAAGTGGTGATACCGTGACAGAAGGGCAGGTTCTGGCAACTCTGGATGAAGCTTCCATTGCCAGTGAGCTTCTGGAAGTGAAGGAAAATATCGAGACCGTGGAAGATGAAATTGATGCTTTGTCTGATGAAGCAGATGAGGAAGGTACGACTGAATATCTGGAAGCGAAGGTGCTGAACGGACAGCTTTCAGATCTGACTGAGGCAAAAACAGCGCTGGAAAATCTCTTGGAAAGTCAGGCAATTACAGCGACCTGTGCCGGAACGATCAGCAGTGTAAATGTACAGGCTGATACGGAAGTGACGAAAAGTTCAGAGAGCAGCGCAAGCAGCAGTGCTGCGGGAAACAGTAATACGAATACTGTGGCATCAGCAGATACGATAGCTGCCACAGCTTCTGCAGATGGTGCGAGCTCAGTTATTAAAACAACGGCAGCAAGTAGCGAGAAAAATACGTCAAGCGGAATGGCAGTAGGTCTTACATATCTTACAGCAGATACCAATACAAGCGTAGCTGTAAATACAGATGAAAATGATAGTATTACGTATCTGAGTGAAGATGGAGCTGAGGCAGAAAGTATCATTACGATTAGTGAGTGTAGTGTTGAAGTGG
Source organism: uncultured Dorea sp. (assembly GCA_934307335.1). Taxonomy (GTDB): domain Bacteria; phylum Bacillota; class Clostridia; order Lachnospirales; family Lachnospiraceae; genus Dorea. The sequence goes on from CAKRCL010000029.1 coordinate 11,791, forward strand.
AAGCTCCGGTGACTGGAGGTACGCCGCAGACTGAAATTGCAGAGACAGATCAGTATACAGGAACGATTTCCTGGAATCTTTCGAAAGAAAAGTTCCAGTCCGGCACATCATACACTGCAGATATCAGATTGACAGCAAAAGATGGATATGAATTTTCTGATAGTATTCTGCCAGTAGTCAAAGGAGTAGATGTAACAAGTCAGGTTGTAGAAAGTGACGCAGGGGAAAGTATTTTACAGATTAAGGCAAAATTTACCAAGACTGTTTCAGAAGAAGGGACATCGGGAAGTGCAGCAGCAGGCGCTGCAGCCAGTGGTGTATCTACTATTATAGGAAATAATGGAGGTCAGAGTGGAACTGCATCAGGCAACAGTGCGTCTGGCAGTGGAAATGCAGGTTCTGCAAGTTCAGGTTCTGTAAGTTCAGGTTCCGCAAGTGTAGCTTCATCAGGTTCCGCTTCTTCGGTTGGAACAACAGGAACTTCTGATTATAGCCTGTATGAGACTGCAGCATTCTCTATCGCAAGTGCAACAGAAGCTTCGGTATCTATCAATGTAGATGAGCTGGATATTCTTTCGGTAAAAGAGGGGCAGACAGCGACAGTCACATTAGATGCACTGGACGGACAGGAATTTGAAGGTACGATTACAGAAGTTTCCAATGAGGCTTCTAGCGGTAGCAGCAGCGCGAAATATCCGGTTACCATCACATTTGAAAAAACAGAGGATATGTTGCTCGGTATGAGTGCGTCTGCAACTATTCATGTGAATGAGGCAGAAGATACGGTGTTGATTCCAGTGGATGCACTTCAGGAAAAAGGAGACAGTACATTTGTCTATACAGAAAAGGACAGTGACGGAAATTTGAGTGGTGAAATAGAAGTAGAGACAGGAATTTCGAATGGCAGTCAAGTGGAAATTACTAGTGGGCTTGAAGAAGGCGATACAGTTTATTATCTGAAAGCAGAAAGTTCAGATACAAATTCTGGGCAGAATATGCCTGGAGGTATGGAAGGACAGGGGAGTATGCCAGATATGAACGGTGGCGAAGCACCGTCCGGTGGTCAGGCTCCTTCAGGTGGCAGACCAGGTGGAGATGGCGGTGCACCAAGTAAGTAAAGGAGCAGGATAAATGATTGTATTAAAAGACGTATCAAAAATCTATCAAATCGGAGATACAACCGTACATGCCCTGGATCATGCCAATATGCATATCAAGGAAGGGGAGTTCGTAAGCATCATTGGTCCTTCCGGAAGTGGAAAGTCAACGATGATGAATATCATTGGATGTCTGGATACAGCGGATGAAGGGCAGTATCTTCTGGATGGCCAGCCGATTGAAAAATATTCTGAAAGGGAACTTGCCCAGGTCCGAAGCCGAAAGCTTGGATTTATTTTTCAAAGTTTTAATCTTATTGGAAATATGACAGCAGCGGAAAATGTGGAACTTCCCATGATTTATCAGAAAGTTCCAAAAGAAGAGCGGAAAGAACGGGTTTATGAGGCGCTTAAGAGAGTGAAGTTAGAAGGACGGGCAAAAGCACCGTCCAGGTGAACTTTCAGGTGGACAGCAGCAGAGGGTAGCAATTGCAAGAGCCATTGCTACCAGGCCGTCACTGTTCCTTGCAGATGAGCCGACAGGAAATCTGGACTCTGCTACCGGCCGGGAAATCATGGATATTTTTCATGAGCTGCATGCACAGGGACATACCATCGTACTTATTACACATGATCCATCGGTGGCAAAACAGGCGTCCAGAAGCATTCATATTTTAGATGGGACGCTTAAGGAGGTGGAATTATGATCCTTCAGTCCGTAAAAATGGCGTGGAAAGCAGTTCTTTCTAATAAGATGCGATCATTTCTTACGATGCTTGGAATCATTATTGGAGTCATGTCACTAGTAGTTCTCGTGTCACTGGCAGGTGGAACGACAGATTCTGTCAATGCCCAGATTGCCAGTATGGGGAGTAATCTTTTGACGGTGAGTATTCAGGATGATAAGGGGAATCCGATGAAACTTGATGATGTGGAAGCACTGACTGAAAATGATGAGATTGCAGAGGCGGCACCGGTGGCAGCCAGCAGCGTGACGGCTTCCAGCACGTATTCGGAAGAGACTGCCAATATCTATGGAACAACAGGTTCTTATGCAGAGATTCAAGGACTTGAGTTATATTCCGGCCGCTTTTTGAAAAAGACGGATATTGAGAATCATACAAATGTTGTAGTTATTAATGCGGGACTTGCAATCCAGGTCATGGGACGTATGAATGTGACAGGTGAATCGATTTCTCTGGACGGTGTGGATTATCAGATTATCGGAGTATTAAAAGCAAACGAGAATGATTCCACAACAACAGAAAATTATGAAGCCTATATCCCATACACTTCCCTTGTGCGGCTTGCAAGTGATGTATCTTCGCAAGTGACCAGTTTCTGCGTATCAGCAACAAGTGAGGATTCTTTAGAAGAGGCAGAAAATGTTGTGACCCAGACGATGATGCAGAGATTTTCTCAGGATGAGGATGCATTTACCATTATCAATCAGTCTACAGTTATGGAGACAATGGCAAGCGTCAACCAGACGTTGCAGTTGATGCTTGGAGGGATAGCCGGAATTTCTCTTCTTGTCGGTGGAATCGGTATTATGAATATTATGCTTGTGTCAGTGACCGAGCGGACAAGAGAAATTGGAATCCGAAAGGCAATTGGAGCAAATCGCAGTGTAATTATGCTGCAGTTTCTGATAGAGGCAATGATGCTCAGTCTCATGGGCTGTTTCCTTGGAATTGTTTTATCATGGACGGTGCTGCAGGTGATATCCACAGTCAACAGCGCAGACATGATATATACCATGTCAGGCGGAGTTGTAGGAATAGCCATTGCATTTTCCGTACTGATCGGGATCATATTCGGATTGTACCCGGCGAATAAGGCAGCCAAGAAAAAGCCGGTGGATGCATTGCGATTTGCGGGGTAGGCAAAATGGTGCGCAAATTATAGATAACTTTTTAAAGTGAGATGTATGAAAATAAAGAGTTCTTTATATTTTAATAAATAATTGATTTGTATAAAAACAATATTTATTGAAAAAAGTAATAACTAAAATGTGATAATAGGAAATTCTAATAATACAACGAAATATAGCAAAATTGATTGACAAATCTGTGATTAACCTATAAAATGAACAAGTCGTTCGTATTGGACATATTGACGGAAAATTACGAAATGATTTTTTTATAAATAGCGAAAATATATAAATATATTTTCGCTATTTTTTAAATACAAAAGAAGGGAGGAAAAGTTTAGTCTATAAGTCCGTAGAATACAACGAAGAATACTATAAATATATAAGTAGAAGACTTGGGAAAAAGAGGAGAAAAAAGATGAAAAAGAGAGTATTAAGCATGTTGCTTTGTGTTGCTATGACAGCAGGTATGCTTCTGGGTTGTGGTAACAAATCAACAGATGAAGGAAAAAAAGAAGAAGGAAAAAAACAGACAATTAAGATATCTACAACAGGAGAACATAAATTCTTCTCAGAGACAGGTGATGATGGAGAGTTAAAGGGATTCGAAATTGATGTGTGGAATGAGATTGCTAAGCGATTAGATTGGGAAATCGAATGGGTAACAGCAGGATTCCCGGGCGTTATTGAATTGCTTGACAGTGGAAGAGTAGATACTGTAGCTGATCAGATTGGTATTACAGAGGAAAGAGAAGAAAAATACTGTTTTACAGAACCATATTTCTACGTTCCATACAGAATTGTTGTTCAGGAAGATAGAGATGATATTAATTCAGTAGAAGATCTTTATGGAAAGAAATTAGGTCTTTTGACAGATGACATCGCATTTTCTTTCTTTAAAGAATTAGATCCAGAAGAGAAGATTGAATATGTAACATATGAAGATAGTAGAGCAGTTCCTTCTGATGTTGCATTAGGAAGAATTGATGCAACATTGATGTCTTCATTACACATAGCATCTGTAAAAGAAGAGTCCGGATTAAAGATTAAAGGGGTTGGAGATCCTGTATATACAGAAACAGAAGGATATCCATTCCAGAAAACTGATGAAGGCAAAGAATTAAGAGATCAGGTTCAGAAAGTATTGTCAGAATTACAGGAAGAGGGATTCCTGAAAGAGACATCTATTAAATGGTTTGGATTTGATCCAATGGAGTAAAGAATAAAAAAGTGCTTTTTTCGTTTTTGAAAAAAGCACTTTTTTGAAAGGTGTGATAGATATGGATAGATTTAGAATAGATTTTTTTATTTCAATGATACCGAAAGTACTTAAACTGTTACCAGCCACGATAGAAGTTGCTTTTGTATCGCTGTTGCTTTCATTATTGTTAGGACTTGTATTGGCAGTTATAAGACAATATAAGATTAAAGGGTTATATGTATTAAGTTCGATTTATGTTTCTTTCTTTCGAGGTACGCCTTTTATTGCACAATTGTTCCTATTTTATTATGGTTTTGCTACCGTAAGTACAACAATTCAAGAGATGAGTGCTTTTAAAGCACTGGTAATTTGTCTTAGTGCTAACTATTGTGCATTTATGTCAGAAGACATTCGAGCAGCTTTAAATTCTGTTTCTAAAGATCAATATGAAGCTGGATTATCGATAGGAATGAAACCATTAGCTGTTATTAGAAAAATAATTATTCCACAAGCTACAAGAATTGCAATTCCAGGATTGTCAAATAACTTTATAAATTTGTTTAAATCGACATCTATTGGTTTCATGATTGGTTTTAAAGATATGATGGCAATCGTCAGCATTGAGACTACCAGAAATTATCGATTTTTAGAAGGATATCTTGTAGCGACAATCATTTATTGGGCTGTAATTTCAATCCTTAATATGATTCAGAGTCGTTTGGAAAAGAAGATTAACAGGATTTATTAATGGAGGCCGAGATGATAAATATACAACATTTAAGTAAAAGTTATGGAGAACTAAAAGTATTAAAAGATGTATCGCTGCAGTTGGAAGAAGGAAAAGTGTTGGTATTAATAGGTCCTTCAGGTACAGGAAAATCTACATTACTACGTTGTTTGAATTATTTAGAAAAACCAGATGAAGGAATTATCACTATAGGTGATGTTACTATAGATTCGAAAAATCATAAAAAGAATGAGGTGTACAATCTGAGAAAAAAATCAGCAATGGTTTTTCAGAATTATAGCTTATTTAGACATAAAACAGCATTGCAAAATATTATGACTCCTATGGTAGATGTTCAAGGTATTCCGAAAGTTGAAGCAGAAAAAAGAGCAAGAGACATATTGCAGTCGATTGGACTTACTGAAAAAGCAGATGAATATCCAGCTCATTTATCAGGAGGACAACAACAAAGAATTGGAATTGGACGAGCATTAGCGGTAAATCCCAAAGTATTGTTAATAGACGAACCGACATCGTCTTTAGACCCAGAGCTGGTCGGAGAAGTTTTGAACCTTTTGTACAAATTAGCAAAACAAAATGTTACAATGATCATTGCGACGCATGAGATGGAATTTGCAAGGCATATAGCAGATAAAGTAATATTTTTTGATGAAGGTCAAATTGTGGAGCAAGGAACTCCAGAAGAAATATTTGACCATCCAACAAAACCTAGAACAAAACAATTTTTGAAAAAATTTGATCATAAGGCAGCGGCTGATAAAGAAAAAAATCTGGAATAATAGGTACTATTGGTATTTTTTTCGTGCATTTCGTGCGAAAATGGAGTATAATAGCTTCTAAAATGAAATGGAACAAAGGAGTATCTGTGATGAACTTTTTAGAGGAAAGAATTGTAAAAGACGGAATCGTAAAAGAGGGAAATGTGTTAAAGGTAGACAGTTTCCTGAATCATCAGATGGACATCGAATTATTCGATCAGATGGGGGCAGAATTTAAGAAAAGATTCGCAGACAGACCAATCAATAAGATCCTTACAATAGAAGCTTCTGGAATCGGAATCGCCTGTGTTGTTGCACAGCATTTCGGAGTTCCGGTAGTATTTGCAAAAAAGTCTAAAAGTATTAACATTGAGGGCGAGATGTACAAAGCAGAAGTAGAGTCATTCACGCATAAGTGTAAGAATCAGGTGATTGTTGCAAAGAAGTTTTTGAGTGAGGAAGATCATGTACTGATTATCGATGATTTTCTGGCAAATGGCTGTGCACTTCAGGGACTGATCCAAATTGTGAAATCTGCAGGAGGAACTGTAGAGGGAATCGGAATCGCAATCGAGAAAGGATTCCAGAGTGGGGGAACTGTGATTCGTAATCTGGGATATCGATTGGAATCATTGGCAATTGTAGATGGAATGGATGCAGCTACAGGTAAGATTACATTCAGAGAACAGTAAGAAATTCCGGAGATAAAAGGACCGGCGCTTTTGGTAAAGTGCCGGTCCTTTACTGGAAATGAAAGGGTTTGAACAATTTATCTATATAAAGTAAAATTATTTTTAGGCGAAGTCCGGTAATCATACCTGATTGTAAGCAGAAAACTGATATTTTTGGAGGGCATATGTACATTAGCCATATCAGTTTTTATCTGTAAGTACAACTACCGTCTTCTTCAATTGATAAGATTATTATAAGGGAGAATTGTGAATGTGTTGTGTCAGAAAATGGAAATATTTCTAAAATTTCTTAAGAAAATCTGATGAAAATATATAGAACTATAAAGAACAAAAAAAGCAATAAATTTGGATTATGTATCCAAGTTCATTGCTAAAAAAGAAAACGCAGCGAGAGGGATTTGAACCCCCGGAACCTTGCGGTTCTTCTGCTTTCGAGGCAGATGCCATCAGCCAACTCGACCATCGCTGCATGACGCCATTATAACATAGAGAAAAATAATTTGCAAAATTTTTTATACAATTTAGCGAGGAATATTTACATGAAGAGAGAACATCAAGTAATCGGGCATATAGCAGCAATCGTTACATGTCTGATATGGGGAACAACATTTGTGTCGACAAAGGTATTACTACAAGATTTTGGACCGGTAGATTTATTATTTTCACGATTTTTACTTGGATATTTTACATTGTGGTTGATGAGGCCAAAGAAGTTAAGAACTGAAAAAGGACAGGAAATTGTATTTGTCGGAGCAGGACTTTGTGGTGTCTGCCTGTATTATTTGTTTGAAAATATTGCACTGACTTACACACAGGCATCCAATGTCAGCGTTATCGTATCGACGGCACCTTTGTTCGTGACGATTATGGCTCATTTCTTTTTAAAAGAAGAAAAACTACAAAAATATTTCTTTTTCGGATTTGTGTGTGCCATTGTCGGAATTATTTTACTTAGTTTTGGTGGCGGTGAGAATGTTTCTGTAAATCTGATCGGGGATTTATTATGTGTAGCAGGCTCTTTTGTATGGGGAGCATATTCCATATTAATCAAAAAAATTAGTGGTTTTGGTTACAATGTGATCCAGACAACAAGAAGAGTATTTTTCTATGGATTGATGTTTATGATACCTATTTTAATTGGATCCGGTGCAAAGTTTCATTCAAGTGCATATACTAAGCCTTTGAATCTGGCAAATCTGTTATATTTGGGAATCGGAGCGTGTGCAGTCTGCTTTGTAACTTGGAATTATGCGGTCAAGATACTCGGTGCAATAAAGACGAGTGCATACATCTATGCGATTCCAGTAATTACAATTGTTATGTCAGTGATCATTCTTCATGAGAAAGTGACACCTTTTATGTTAGGAGGAACCGCATTGACTGTATTGGGGTTGGTTATATCCGAGAAAAAATAACAATGATTTTACTTCATCATTAACAAATGTAAATATTTCTCGTAATTGGTGCCGTCTGGATATGGTACATTTTCTTCGGCAGAGTCTTTAATAGCCTGTTCTAAAAATGTCCCGGCGAGATGAATTAAATCTGGAATTTTGTCACCGCGGCATTTTCCTGCTGCGATACAGGAAGCAAATAGATCACCAGTTCCGGAATAGCTTCCGCCTACATGTGGAAAAGCGAACAGTTTTCTTGATTTTTGAGAAATATAAAGATTTCCCATCATTTTTTGTCCATGCTCATTATTGAAATGAATTCCGGTAACAATAATTTCTTTTGAATGGTTGTTATCGACAGGAAGAAGAGTTGAGGCCAGTTCGCCAATAACATCTATAAGAATATCTTTGTCGGTAATTTCCATAATTGTATCGTAACTTGCATCTGTTAAAAGGCAGAGCTCAGTCAGATTTGGGGTGATAATGTCAGCAGCTTCTGCAAGTGCTTTCATTTTCTCAAGTAATTTGGGAGTGAAC
>CAKRCL010000030.1 GCA_934307335.1 uncultured Dorea sp.
GCAGTTCCGAGTGGATACTGGACAATCAAGCTTTGGGGAACCAAGGTGAAATACGGAACTACAGGTACTCTGACAGTAAATGTATTCTAGAAAGTAAATAAAATGATCGGGGCAGAGACATTTGTCCTTTGAACGGATACCGTCATTCAGATAACAGCTGGATGGCGGTATTGCTATTGCAGGATGTTTTTGAATGCGCTTGGGGGAATCTGGATATTATAGCGATAGAATGATTCTTGTACATTTCCGGTGTATTTGGTATAGTAATAACGGGTTATTCTCTAAGGAGGATTCGTGATGAAGAAGACAGGAGAATCTAGATTAATAAAGCGCAAGGCAGCTATCGTATTTCTGGTTATTATCGTGATTCTGGTCTGGATAATCGGTGAGATGGTGGTTTCTTACCACTGGATTAAGGTGGAAAAATATTCGGTGACGGTGAAGGGTTCGCCGGGAATGGATCTGGTTACAGATTCGGGATTTCGAATGGTAGCGATTTCGGATCTTCATGACCATGAATTTGGCAGCAATAATGAACGGCTTGTTCAGGATATCAAAAAGCAGAAGCCGCAGATGATTATTCTGGACGGGGATATGTTGAATGAAGATTCGAAGAGTGCGCAGGTGCCGGTCACATTGGTGAAGAGTCTTGCGAAGATCGCGCCGGTTTACTATGCGCTTGGAAATCATGAGCTTGATTATATCGGTAACACAGAGGGCAAGGAGATGAAGAATCATCCGCTGGAGTCTGAATTTGTAAGGAAACTTGCAGATGCGGATGTCTGTGTGCTGGAAAATGGTTATCAGGATGTAGAGATCGACGGATGTAAGGTGCGTATCGGCGGCATGTACAGCTATGCATTTGCGCTGGACGGAGATAACAGTGCAGAGAATCTGACCGGTGATGTGCGGGATTTTCTGGAGGATTTCCAGAATACGGATCGTTATAAGATCATGCTGTGTCACAGACCGGACAGCTTTGTATTCGGTGATGCATCGAATTATTGGAATGTGGATCTGGTGATCAGTGGACATGACCACGGCGGACAGGTCGTGCTTCCATTTCTGGGAGGGCTTTATGGTGGAGACCAGGGCTGGTTTCCATCTTACGTACATGGAATCTATCAGGTCGGAAAGATGGAGATATTTGTGACAAGTGGATTAAGCAGTGAAAGACAGATGCTTCCAAGATGGAACAACCGTCCGGAGATTGCAGTGCTTCAGGTGAAGAAGTAAGAATGCAGATAGAAGAATAGATGAGAGGGATATACAGATGAAGAGATTAAAGATATTCAGCATAATCCTGCTGTTTGTATCAGTAAGTGCATTTGCAGCATTTCAGGGATATACGCGGATGATACGGGACAAAAAGCCGCCGGTCATTTCTTGTGACAGTTCGGAACTTACGGTGTCGGTCGGCGCAAAAGAGGAAGATCTGTTAAAAGGCGTTACCGCAAAAGACAATCGTTCCGGGGATGTGTCGGATACTCTTGTGGTTGAGAGTATGTCTGAATTTACGGATGAAGCGAAACGGACGATCACTTATGCGGCGGTTGACAAGAGCATGAATGTAGGAAGAGCGGAAAGAACAATTGTATATGAAGATTATACGCCGCCTACATTTCATATGACAGGCTCTCTTTGCTTTGCGGCAGGGGAGAAAGTAGATGTGTCATCGAAGATATCTGCAGACAGTGTGCTGGATGGAGATCTGACATCGAATATCAAGTATACATTGGAAAATACGGTAAATACGCAGGTGGCCGGAGAGTATCCGATTGAGTTCCGTGTGATGGACAGTGCCGGAAATACGGTGTATCTGAAGACGCAGATCAGTATTTCCGATAAAAGCTATGCGGGAATTAACGTAAAGTTAAAGGATTATCTGATCTATCTTCCGGTTGGAGCGTCATTTGATCCGAATGAATATTATGATGGTGCGGATAGAGATGGTACACTGGCAATTCAGTCTAATGTAAATACTGCGGAGGCCGGATCTTATTATGTGGATTATATTATGAATGCAAGTGCAGTCAGTGGAAAAAGCAGGCTGGTTGTAATTGTGCAGTAGAGAAAGCAGAGCGAAAGAAAGAGGATAAAACGAGATGGAAAAGGAAGTACAGAAAAAGCAGATCGAGGATATGTATAATGTGATCCGTGATGTGTTGAAAAACTGGTGGGTAATACTTTTTATCGCGATATCAGCGTCATTGCTTACTTATATTGCAGCAGCCTGGATGTATCATCCAACTTACACATCCAGCACGACATTTGTAGTATCAGCGAAGGGATCCAGTACGGGAGCGTATGCGAATAGAAGTCAGACGGAGAAGTTGACGGATACATTTCAGTCAGTCATGAACAGCCAGATCTTGAAAAAGAAAGTATCTGAAAGCCTGAAGATGGAGAGCTTTCCAGGAACGGTGACGATTGCAGTTGTGCCGGAGACGAATCTTTTGACGGTGTCTGTGACAAGTGATTCGCCGGAGATATCATTTAAACTGTTGAAGAGTATGCTGGAGCATTACCAGGACGTATCGAAAAATGTGCTTGGTGAAGTGGTCATGGAAGTATTTGAGGAGCCCAATTTCCCGTCGGCAGCTGATGTTGCGTTCCGGGGCGGCAGTGTGATGAAGAAAGGGTTCCTGGCAGGAGCAGTCCTGATGATCGCGCTGCTGGCTCTTATGTCTTATCAGAAGGATAATGTAAAGAGTGAGGAAGAAGTAACGGAGAAGTTGGATACAACGGTATTTGGTACATTGAATCATGAAGCGTCATACAGGAATTTAAAGGCCCGTCTAAAGAGGCAGAAGAAGAAAATACTGATTACAGAACCGGCGGTAAGTTTTGGGTTTGTCGAGACAATCAAGAAGATGCGTACCAAGCTTTTGTATTACCGGAGTAAGAATCAGGATAAGGTATTGCTTGTAACAAGTACGATGAAGAAGGAAGGCAAGACGATCGTAGCAGCCAATCTTGCGCTGGCTATGGCGCAGAGAGGCAAGAAGGTACTTTTGATCGAGGGAGATATGCGTAAGAGCGACCTTGCGTCTTTCTTAAATGTTGACGTACCGGAGGGGGCCGGTTTTTCGGAGCGGATCGGGAATAATCTGGAGTCTCTGATATTCAAAATGCCGGACAAGTCGTTATATTTACTGCCGAATAATGTGATACATAAGCATTCAACGGAATTTCTGGGATCGCAGAAATTTGACGAGTTCTTACAGAGGATGCGGGAGAAAATGGATTTTATCATTATCGACGGACCTGCGGCTAAGGGAAGAGCAGATGCGGAGGTTCTGGCGAGAAGAGCGGATTTTTCGCTTTTGGTCGTGAAGCAGAATTATACGAAAGTACCGTATATCAATGATACGATCGATATGCTGGATCGTTATGGACACGGACTGGCAGGATGTGTATTTAACGATGTGCTCGTTGGCGGTGCGGTATTAAGTTCCGGCTACGGTTATGGATATGGCTACGGATATGGCTATGGAAAATATCGCTATGGCAGATATCATGGCTATGGAAAGTATCATTCTTATTATTATAACCGGGCAGATGAGGAACAGGAAAAAGTATCACAGAAGGAAGAGGAGACCAGATAATGGCAGATCAGGAAAAGGAAAAAAGCCAGGAAGCAGGGCTGATAGATATTACAGAAATCCTGTCGGATTATTTGCGCATTTTCCGCAGAATGTGGGCGTGGGTGCTGATTTTTACGATTCTCGGATCGGGATTCTTTTATATACGGGCGAGGGTTCAGTATCAGCCGGTCTATACGGCGTCGGCAACATTTACAGTTAATATACAGAGAGAACAGCAGGGAATCACGGATACGGGTTCTACGTCGTTCTTTAATAACTCGGCAGCAGAGCAGATGGCGAAGACATTTCCATATATCCTGACAAGCGGCGTGTTGAAAAGGAAGGTCGCGAAGGATATGGATGTTGCGGTCGTACCGGGAGTCATCAAGGCGACGGTTGCGGAGAATACGAATCTTCTGACGATTTCGGTGACGGATCAGGATGCGGGAAGGGCGTATGCTACGTTAAAATCTGTTGAAGAAAATTATCCGGCGATCTCGGAAGTGATCGTTGGTAAGGTGAATATGGAAATGCTGGATGAGACGGGGATTCCGGCTCAGCCGGATAATCCGAAAGCGTTCAAGAAGAACGCGGTCAAAGGTGCGCTGGCAGGATGTTTGCTCGTTATGCTCTGGACAGGGATTCTGGTAGTGACAAGGAGAACGATCCGAAAGGAATCGGATATCCATAGATGGATGAACACAAGATGTCTTGGAACGGTTCCGGAAGTGCATGAGAAGCGAAGATCAAAGTCAACGGCTATGCGTATGATCCTGACGGATCCGAAGATAGAGGAGAAGATGCAGGAGTCTTTCCGAATCATCCGAAATAAGATTGAGTACAATGCACAGGAATATCATATGAAGACATTTCTTGTCACAAGTGCGCTGGCAGGAGAAGGAAAAAGTACTGCGGCAGTGAATCTGGCACTCTCACTTGCGCAGGCTGGCCAGAGAGTCACGCTTGTAGACTGTGACTTGAGGCATCCGACGGACCGTCAGATACTCGGCGTGCAAGAGGATGGAGATGGACTTAGAGAGATATTGGAACGTAAGGCAAGGATGAAAGATTGTCTGATGGGAGCGAAGGAACTCGGACTTGAATCAACGATGCGTATCCGATTTCTTCCGGGAGGCAAGACGATCGGTGACGGTTCAGACCTTCTTGGAACAGAGTTGATGGGACGAATCATTAAGAGGCTGGAAGAGGTATCGGACTACGTGATCCTGGACAGTGCACCGGCCGGGCTTTTGACGGATGCAGTTGTGCTGGCACAATATGCAGACGGAGCAGTGTTCGTTGTCAGAAAGGATTTTGCAAGAGTGGATTATATTATGGACGGAATGGAACATCTGGCAGAGAGTAATATACAGATCATCGGTGGAATCCTGAACGGAGTATAGAGAACCGGAAAGAGATAAAAAAATAAAAAGAGATAAAATGTAAGGGACCTTGATGGATCCCTTATATCAGCTGGGAGTCAATCCCCCAGCTGATATAGCCTCCGGCAGGATTGCAGAGGTGCGCAGTAGAAGTATGTCATGCAATTGCATGACGCGCACCTCGCAGCAAGAATGCCGAGGCATTCTTGAATTTTATCTCTTTTAAGTTGAACGTGATATCAGGAATTTGTTGAATAATTTGACAATGGAACTTCGCTTACGTAAGGTCAGAGGAATATTGTCATTGTTAGTCAGTTGGATCTCAGTGTCCCCGATATCCTGAATATAATTCATATTTACAAGATAGCTACGATAACAACGGATAAATGAAGTGTCATTTAACATGCTTTCGATGTGATTTAACGCCATGTTGGTTTCGAATGTTTTTGCAGCGGTATGTATCAAGCATTTTCTTCCGATACTTTCGATATAGAAAATCTCGGAAACCGGAATATGATACAACAGCCGGTTCGAATATACGTCCAGTGTAGGTGTTGAAGGAAAAATCGGAAGTACCAGTCTGGTAAAAACTTTTTCAAAGTGCTTTTCTGCGATGGGCTTCAAGAGGTATCCTTCGACTCCCAGATTATAGCTTTCCAGACAATGTTCCGTACTTTTTGTAGTAAAGATGATTGTCGGAGGGGTCAGACCTTCTTTTAACTGTCTGGCAGTTTCAAGTCCATCGGTCCCCGGCATCAAAATCCCCAGAAAGATAAGCGAATAGCTTTTGGGAGATTTTAAAAGCGCATCTGTTGAAGTAAAGAAATCTACATTCAATAATGCGTGATTAAGCATGTACTTTTTAATATTGGCGTTCAAGAGTTCATTAATGTGTATTATGTCAGTATCATATCTATCGCAGATCGCTACATTCATATATACCCTCCTTCCCGAACAGATAAAACTCATTCCAATGCGTGTATGGGATATATCCATATATTTATAATATAGCATAAAATAAGAGCGAATCAAAGTAATCTTTTGATTCATATTGCAGGAAGAAAAATGCAATGTTATGATAAAAAAAGAATTTGTGGCACTATATGCAGAACAGATAAAGAAAAGCGGGATGAGGAAGATGAAGGTTGTAAATACAAGAGAATATGTCGGCATGCTCAAGGAACTGACAGAAGAAGGAAAAGAAGTCAGTATGATGATATTTGGAAGCAGTATGGCACCATTTTTGATTCATGCAAGGGATATGATATATTTTAAAAAGCCGGACAGAAAACTAAAAAAAGGCGATATGGTATTTTTCCAGAGGGAAACAGGACAGTATGTCATGCACCGGATTTGGAAGATCCGCCCGGAAGGTTATTATATTGTAGGGGATGCGCAGACTCAGATAGAAGGTCCGGTGAAAAGAGAGCAGATCTTCGCGCTGATTACGAAAGTCCGGAGAAAAGAAAGATGGATGAAACCGGGAGATTTCTGGTGGGAATTTTTTGAACATGTATGGCTGCATATGATTCCGATCCGGCGGGCGGTTATGTGGTGTTATGGGAAGCTGGTAAAATGAAAAGTGGATAGTTGCGCATAGATACTAGCAATGCTATGATGGAACAATAAAATCAAGGAGAAAAGTTATATGAAGATAGTTAAAGAATTTATATTGAGGGAAATCGCGGGTGAATGTGTACTGGTGCCGACAGGTGCAACTTCGCAGGAATTTAATGGAATGATCACGATCAGTGATACAGCCAAATTTATCTGGGAGAATATTGAAAAGGTGGATGGCCTGGAAGAGATGATCCAGATGGTGCTGGATACATATGAGATTGATGAAGAGACTGCAAGAAGGGATACGATTGCTTTTGTCGGTGCTCTTGTGGAGAATGGCTTTATCGAGTGTACGAAGGAAGATGGGACATGGTAGAACAACAAAATGAGGCAATCACCCGCCTGTACAGGATCGGACATACGGAGATTGAGATTACGGCTCCGTTATCTATGAAAAGTCCGCGGAATCTGGAAAAATTCCGGACCGGGCAGGCGAAGAGGCCGGATGAGGAAGTTATTCATTATCAGGTGGAGATGTCAGAAAGTATTGACGAGATTAAGGAAGCCCTTTTGGAGAGAAAGACGGGAAGGGTGATCTATCGGGATAATCTTATGGTGTTTCAGACAGCCGAAGGAGAATGTCGTTTTATTAATTTCCTTGGGATGGACTGGCACTATGCAGTCAGCAGTCAGGAGGGTGTGAATCAGTATCGTGTCTGGTTTTCCTCGGAAGTGGCAGAGATGCTTGATCAGGATACGGTGTATCTGGCAGCATTTTCATTGGAGAAGCAGGCGATGAAGGATCATGCGATGATTCTGCATTCTGCGTATATGTGTTATAAAGATACGGCTGTACTTTTTTCTGCGCCGTCAGAGACGGGAAAATCTACGCAGGCTGACTTGTGGGAAAAGTACCGTGGAACATGGACGGTGAATGGGGATCGTTCTCTTTTGATCCGTGAAGAAGATGGATGGTATGCGAATGGATGGCCGGTGTGCGGAAGTTCAGAGATTTGTAATAATAAGTCTTATCCGATCAGAGCTATTGTTATGCTGTCGCAGGCGGAAGAGAATCGTATCAGCCGCCTGAAAGGGTTTGAGGCTTTGCGGAAAGTAATGGAACAGATTACGATCAATGGCTGGAACAGTGAGTTCCAGATACAGGCGATGGATGAGCTGGAAATCTTGCTGCGGGAGATCCCGGTATATCATCTGGAATGTAACATTTCCGAAGATGCGGTCAGATGCCTGGAAAATGTACTTGCCGATGGACGAGGAGAAGAATAGATGCAAGAAAGTAATGATAAAAATCAAGGGAAGAACGGACTGTCTTTTGAGTCTTTGGACATTCTGATCGGCAGGTGGAAAGATGGAACATTTTCAGAGATCATTGATGACTGGAAATGGATATTCAGCTATAGTATCCGTTATAAATGGGCCATTGTATTCTATACATTTTTGGGTATCTTCAGTACATCTATGGGGCTGGTCAGCAGTGTGGCGGGTAAATATCTGATTGATATTATCACCGGATATAAGACGAACAAATTGGTGATCCTGATTGTTGTTATGGTAGGAAGTTCGTTGTTTAGTCTTCTGTTTAGCAGTATTATCAGTCGAATCTCGACAAAATTAAGCATTTATATCAATAATGATATTCAGGCGGATATATTTGACAAGATCGTGGATGCCGACTGGCTGGAAATTAATAAGTATTCTAACGGAGATGTGTTGAACCGATTCAATGGAGATATCGGAACGGTCAGTAGTAATGCAATCAGCTGGCTTCCGACAATCGTAATCGCAATCTATAATTTCATAGCAACATTTCTTGTTATTTTTCATTATAATGCGATCATGGCAGTTCTGGCGCTGGCAAGTGCACCGTTCATGCTTCTGATGTCGAGATTTATGATTAAGAAGCAGCGGGAATATAGTCAGAAGACCAGAGAAATGAGCAGTAAGCTGATGACATTTGAGGTGGAAGCCTTTTACAATTTTGATACCATCAAATCATTTGGTATTGCGCCGCATTACAGCCGTAAGATGCGCTGGTGGCAGAGCCAGTTCAAAGATGTCAGTCTGGAATACAATATGTTCTCTATTAAGACGAATATTCTGTTGTCGGTTATGGGATCCGCTGTGGAATTTATTGCATTTGGATATTGTCTGTTCCTGTTGTGGACACATGCGATCACTTATGGAACGATGACATTGTTCCTGCAACAGAGGAGTAACCTGTCTGGGGCGTTCAATAATGTGGTATCGATCATTCCGTCATTTTTGAATAGTTCGGTGTCAGCACACAGAATCCGTGAGCTGGTAGAGCTTCCGAAAGAGGTACATATCAGTGAGAGTGAGGAACTTGATCCATATGCAGAGGATGGATTTAAGGTGTTGATGAAAGATGTGAATTTCTCTTATATAGAAGGAACAAGAGTGATTACAGATTCGTATTTTAAAGCCTGCCCGGGTGAAATCGTGGCACTTGTGGGACCTTCGGGAGAAGGAAAGACGACGATGATCCGTCTGATTCTGGGACTGATCCGTCCGCAGGAAGGAGAGGCTGTGATCGTTGCATCCAATGGAAGAGAGATCATCCTGAATGCGGAGACGAGACATTTCTTCGCCTACGTACCTCAGGGAAATACGATCCTTTCCGGTACAATTGCGGAGAATATGCGGATGGTCAAAGAGGATGCTACGGATGAAGAGATTATCGAGGCTTTAAAAATCGCATGCGCATGGGATTTTGTGGAAAAACTGCCGGGTACGATCAACAGAGCGCTTGGAGAGCGTGGACAAGGACTTTCGGAAGGACAGGCACAGCGTATCTCTATCGCGCGAGCGGTTCTTCGTAATGCGCCGATTCTTCTGTTGGACGAGGCGACATCGGCACTGGATGTAACGACGGAACGCAAGGTGCTGCGTAATATTATCGAGCAGAAGCCGAACAAGACTTGTATTGTGACAACACACAGACCAAGTGTGTTGAATATGTGCCAGAGGGTGTACCGTGTTATGGAGACGAAGGTTACGGAATTGGACGAGGAAGAATCAAGCCGGATGGCGATGGATTTCTAATTAGAACGAGTAATTATTAGTAGAATGTGCATAATCACGCATAAAAGTGTAATAAAACGACGTGAAATGACAGGAAAAAAGGATTGAAAACGCTGAGAGATGAGATTATACTAGAAAGTAATAGGACAACTAGGAATATGTAAAAGTATACATAGAGGACGAAGGAGTGCGTGAATATGAAAAAAGAATATGTAACACCTACAATGACGGGAGAGAGATTTAGTGCGGATGAGTATGTAGCAGCCTGTGTTACAGGAATAATCCAGTGTGCTTACCCTGGAGATTCACCGAATGCACAAGATGATGGAACCAAGACATATATTGATGCGGCTGGAATGTGGCATGGATCATGCGGAGAAGATGCATCGATTTCGTTTAATGATGGTACAGGAAAAGGTTATGAAATGCGAAATGGGAAAATAGATTATAATCGTCCGATTTCTCACATAACAGGATATACATTGGAACCAGGTACATACACAAATGTTTCATGGGAAAGTACGGATGGAGCAGGCACTTATCAGCACAAAGGACGTCTCAAAATTACGAATATTGACAACAATCGTCCAAACCACTCATAAAATAGGCGAAGAGTTACACGGTCAGCTAAATATAGTTGGCCGCTTTTTCTATGAAAAAATGCTCCACGAGCTTTGTGTTTTTTAATTGAAATATTGGCAGAAGTATACAATGATGTAATAAAAGGACATCAAATGACAAGTAAACAGTATTGAAAATATTAAAAAATATAGTTATAATTATAAATAATAAGAATTATCTATAACAATAAGGATTTTAGTATTGAATTTAGCATTAGACTTTTATATAATAGAGTAATATAGACAGAGGGTTATGGATAACAAGAGTAAAATAATAAAAGGAGTGTATAAGTATGAAGAGGGCGTATGTTAGACCTACTATGGTAGGCGAAAGATTTGTAGCTAATGAGTATGTGGCAGCTTGTGGCGAAGAGAATAAAGTGTTTAAGTTTAAGTGTGATGCTCCACGCGGACAGTTATACTATTACCCATCATTTGATGGAACAATTGATGGAGTACATACAGAAACTGACAGAGCACGTTGGATAGGTAGTTATCATCCATGTAATGAAAAGCATGAGGCAAGTACTACAAGTGATTTCTATGATGGATTTGTAGATTATAACCGTAATGGAAGACAGGATGCGGGAGAAGGAGTTATTGTCTGGCGTGGAAAGTGGAACAATAATGGTCATGCAACTACAAACCTTAAGATGGACACCTGGGAGACTGCAAAATCATAAAACAAACATATATACATATAAAAAAGAACCGGATTTCCGGTTCTTTTTTAAAATCTACAGGAATTGTTGAGGGTGTAATATGGAATTAATGGAAGATGGAACGACAATAGAGCAACAGATGTTTGCAATGGCGACAGAGAAGAAAGTGCCGCTATATGGAGTGTTGGAGTTGCTGCCTCTTTGTAATCTGAACTGTGATATGTGTTATGTGCGTATGAGCAGAGAAGAGATGGAACAGGTGGGAAGGCTGCGCACGATGGAAGAATGGACGAAAACGGTAGAAGATATGATGAGAGCCGGGACGCTGTTTGTTCTTTTGACAGGTGGAGAGCCGCTGCTGTATCCACATTTCCGCGAGTTATATCAAAAACTCCGTGAACTGGGGATGATTATTACGATTAACACGAATGGAACGCTGATCGATGAGGCGTGGGCAGATTTTTTTGCGGAAAATAAACCAAGAAGAATCAATATTACATTATATGGTGCAAGCAATGAGACCTATGAGCGTTTGTGCCATTATCCGGGAGGATTCGATAAGGCGGTGAACGGCATCCGGCTTTTGCGGGAGAGGAACATTGATGTGAAAGTGAATGGAAGTCTTGCAAAGGCGAATGTGGAGGACAGGATGAAGATCATAGAGCTTGGTGAATCTCTGGATGCTCCGGTGAGGATTGATACTTATATGTATCCGTCTGTGAGAGAACGAAATCATGCGTATAATAATCAGGCCAGACTGGATCCGGAGATGGCGGCAAAAGCAAGAGTGGAAATTTTGCAAAGAGAGATGGGAGAAGAAGTATTTGCCCAATACCGCAAGATCCGATTAGACGAAGCAGAGAATACTCCGGAAGGAGAGGCAGTTCCGGGACAGATGGCATGTCGTGCCGGTAAGAGTTCTTTTGTGGTGAACTGGCAGGGCGAGATGCGCTCCTGTGTGGTACTGGATAAGCCAAGTATACCGCTTCGGGATGTGGAGTTTGAGGAAGCGTGGGAGCTTACGAAAAAAGAAACGGAGAGTCTTAGAATTTCGGCCAGATGCAGTAGCTGTAAGCTTAGAAAGGTATGTAACACTTGTGTGGCAGCGGCAATTGCGGAGACCGGAAAGGCAGACGGCGTACCGGAATATTTGTGCAGATACACAGAAGCAACGGTCAGATATCTGAAGGAGACAATGGAAGAATAGGGCATATCGTTTTCTTTACTTCATAATTTGAAAATGCTATAATAAAAACGATTATGAGCTACAAAGGATGATGAGATGATAGATATACATGCACATATACTTCCGGGGATTGATGACGGGGCTGAAGATCTGTATGATACGCTGGAGATGGCACAGATGGCTGTAGACAGTGGAGTGGACAAGATTATAGCGACCCCGCATTGCAATATTCCGGGAATGTATGGGAATTATTTTGGAAAAGAATACATTGACAAGTATGAAAGCGTAGTCAGAGCGATAAGAGAAGAGAATATTCCAATCGAGATACTTCCGGGAATGGAAGTATTTTCAACAGAAGATCTGCCGGATCTGATCGTGGATCACAAGATCATGCCGCTGAATCAGAGCAGATATATATTGATGGAATTTTCGTTTGACGAGGATCCGGAATTTGCAGATCTTATTTTGAAGAGAGTGGCAGCGGTCGGCGCGAAGCCGGTAATCGCACATGCGGAGAGATATGAATTTATACAGGATTATCCGCAGATTGCATATCGCTGGTATAAGAGAGGATATGTGATCCAGGCGAATAAGGGAAGCTTTCTTGGAAGGTTTGGGAGTATGGCAAAGCGTACGGCAGACAGTCTGCTTCGCCATAATCTGATCATGGCGATCGCAAGTGATGCGCACAGTCCGCTTCAGAGAACTCCCTATATGTTGGATACGTATGATGAGCTGAGCCGGGAATATTCAGAGAAGCATCTGGATGTGTTGTTTCAATATAATCCGGCAAGGATTTGTGATAACAGAGAGATCTTGAGATTAGAACCGGTTCCGTATTCTGGACGGTAACAGCTATATTAACGATAAAGGAGAAGAACTATGAGGAGACTAAAGATAGCAGTATGCCTGATATTCGTAGTATCTTGTGCTATATTTGCCGGATATACTGTGAAGTCTAAAATGTTGGAAGATCATACACCACCGGTGATTACTTGTAAGGAAGATTCGGTAACGTTGAGTGTGCAGACGGATCAACAAGAGCAAAAAGAAGCACTTTTAAAAGGAGTAAAGGCAAAAGATAACCGAGATGGTAATCTGACATCGTCTATCCGTATCGCTTCTATGTCACATTTTATTGCACCGGGTAAACGAACGATCACATATGTCGTATTTGATAAGGCAAATCAAGTAGGAACACTGGAAAGAACGGTGCAGTATAGTGACTATACGTCACCAAAGATTCATTTGACGGAACCGCTTCGATATTCGATGACAGAAGTGGCGAAGACAAAATTAACGGAGAATATGACAGCGGAAGATTGTCTGGATGGCGATCTGACAAGCCAGATCCGGACAAGTCTTACGGATAGTGTATATAATATGGCAGCAGGTAACTATGGTGTGACTGTGCAGGTGAGCAATAGCGCAGGTGACGTGTGTGCGATACCGATGGAGCTTACGATAACAGACTCCAGTGACAGACAGGAACAGGCAAAGCAGTACCCGCTGTTGTCTGAGTATATTGTATATACAACCGTTGGAAATGCAATCGATCCGATGGCTTATATAAAAGGTCTGGAGAGAAATGGCACAGAATATACGTATGAAAATGATGGACAGCTGCTGGAAGGAACGATGGAAGGTATCGGTGTCGCTTCAGCGGTAGATTATTCACAGGCAGGTGTTTATACGATCGAGTACTCTTATACAGCTGAGGGAGCTCCGACTGCTGTGACGAAGTTATATGTTGTAGTACAGAACTAGGGGGAGTACAGGATGGAAATGAACAATAAAAATGATATGCCGGTATTTATAGATAATGACCTGGAACCGTATACCCTCCTGCATGATATCATTTGTAATTGGTGGGTGATCGTTCTGGGGGCAATTGCAGGTGCTCTTTTGACTTATGTAGTTGTGAGCAGCCGATATGTTCCGGAATATACAACACAGGCGACATTTGTGGTAGCGTCCAAAGATGATGCGAATGCATACAGCAATCTTAATTCGGCTAATGAGATGGCGAAAAGATTTGAAAAGATTTTAAAGAGTAATATTATGGAGAAAAAGATCTGTGAGGAGTTGAAGGTAGAAGAACTTAATGCAGATATTCATGCGAAGGTATTGGAAGGTACCAATATGCTGGTGCTGAATGTGACGACAGATACTCCGAAGAATTCGATTGATATTATCCGCACGATTATGGATAACTATAGCAGTGTATCGTTATATACGGTCGGAAGTGCAGTTATGGATGTACTGGAGGAACCGAAGGTTCCTTATATGCCGGATAATGCGCTGAATGCCGGTGAAGAGGCAAAGAAAGGCGGGCTTGCAGCGGGAGCGCTTATTATCCTGCTGTTGGGACTTATTTCTTATACACGGGATACTATTAAACAGGAGAATGAGGTTGAGAAGAAACTCGACGCAAAAAGTCTTGGAGCTATCAGCTATGAGTGGAAATATAAGACGGTTCGAGAGCTGCTCCAGCATAAGAATAGAGCAATTCTGGTGGATGACCCGGTAGCGAGCTTCCGATTTGTGGAAAGCTATAAGAAGCTGGCGGCGAAAGTAGACTACCGAATGGCCAAAGAGGATCGAAAAGTTCTGGTGATCACCAGTGTGTCGGAGAATGAAGGTAAATCAACAGTAGCAGCCAACCTTGCGATTACATTGGCAGAGCAGTCAAAAAAAGTACTTTTGATAGACGGAGATATCCGAAGACCTTCACAATTCTTGATCCTTGGGATGGAGCCTAAGGATGAAAATGAACTGGGAGAGTATCTGAAGGGAAATGGAACGTTCAAAGATATTATTATGACATGTCCTAGAAAGCATATGCTGTTCATAGGAGGAAAGAACTGTTATTCTACATCGACAGAATTGCTGAGTTCAGATTCATTTTCAAAATTGGTGAAGACATGCAGAAAAATGGTGGATTATATAATTATTGATACACCACCGATAGGATTAATCGGAGACGCACAGTTATTTGCACATTATGCAGATGCCGTTATGATCATTGCAAGACAGAATTATATGCTTGCTGAGGATATCAATGAAGCAATAGATGATTTCCGCGATGATGGTAGTAAAGTTCTTGGAGTTGCACTTAACGGAGTAAGGACATTTTCAGGGCTGGCGGACAGTCCGGTAGGTCATTACTATGGAAAATACAACAAATATGGTCGCTATGGCAATTATGGAAAGAGTAAAGGAATGTAAGGTATATGGGTGATTATAGAGACAAATCAGGAAGAGAACATGTGGATGCGCCCGAGAAGATTGATCTGACCAATATTATGTTGGATGTGTATCATGGAGTGAAGAAACTGTGGTGGTTGATCATCGGGCTTATCGTTTTTTGTGCAGTGCAGTCTTATTTCTCGGTCAGTACCAGTTATCAGTCAAACTATGTAGCTTCAGCCACGGTTTCTGTGACATCGGTTGGAGGAATGGATTACGTGAATGCACAGTCTGCGCAGCAGATGGCAGAAGTATTTCCATATATTCTTACAAGTGGTGTACTAAAGGATGTGGTTGCGGAAGATATGGGACTGGATTCCATGCCGGGCAATATCACTGTTGAAGCGGATGAAGGGACGAATCTTCTGACGATATCGGTGTCCGGAAATGATCCGCAGATGGCATATGAAACATTGAAATCTGTAATAGAAAATTATCCAAAGGTTGCAGAATTTGTTTTTGGTGAAACGAAACTTACTATTTTAGATGAAACAGGAATCCCGACAGATACAAAGCGTGCAGAAGTCATTCGTGGTTCTTACAAGCGAGGAGCTCTGAAAGGGGCGATCATAGGTTGTGTGATCTTGCTCATTTATGTATTGTCAAGAAGAACTGTAAAATCGAAAAAAGAGTTAAAGAAAAATATTAATTTGCCGGATCTTGGAAGTATTCCGCATATCCGCACAAAGAAGCGTAAAAAAGAGACATTTCATAATTCGGTCAGTTTGTTAAATGAACGAATTCCGATGAGTTATCTGGAAGCGGTGAGAAAGCTTAGGATCCGTATCATGAAGGAGATGGAGACGAAGGGATATCATACATTACTTGTTACCAGTTCCATTCCGGGAGAAGGAAAGACGACGCTTTCAGCAAATTTGGCAATTGCCATTGCACAGCAGGGCAAGAAAGTACTTTTGATTGATTGTGACTTAAGAAATCCTTCTGTTGCAGGGGTAATGAACGAGCAGGAAGAGCATCCGGGACTTGGAGCAGTTCTGAAAAAAGAAGTCCCTTTATTAAAAGCGCTGAAGAATGTAGAACTTCCAAAGGAACGGACCAACGAAAAAGGAAAGCTGCATGTTATGTTTGGCGGACCGGCAGATGGAGACGGTGCCATGATGATCGGAAGCAAACGAATGCAGGCATTGATCCGTGCTTTGAATTCTAAATATGATATTATTATCCTGGATACAGCGCCATCAGAACTTCTGGCAGATGCGCCGTTGCTGGCAAAGTATGTGGATGCGGCTTTATATGTTATTCGCAATGATTATACAAAGCTTCGAGAAATCCGTGAAGGTGTGGAAAGCCTGGCATTAAGTGGTGTTCATATGATGGGATTTGTATTTAATGGAGATAATTCATCCAGTAAACATGGTTATGGTTACGGATATGGCTATAAGCGTTATGGAAGTTATGGCGGTTATGGTTATGGCAAGCATTATGGAAAATATGGTTCTTATGGACATTATGGGACAGCGGAAAAAGGGTCGACAGACAATAGTGGCCGTGTGATTAAGGAATAAGGGGGACAGAGGGATGAAGAAATTATTTCGAAAACACAAGAAACGGAAGATCATTGCAATTGTAGTACTGTTGGTAGTATTGCTTATCGGAGGAATCTATGGCTCGATTCTTTGGAAATTTTACGGAGGATCTGTAGGGGTTGTTTCAAAAGACAAGGTAGATACAAAATCTAAAAAGGTTAAAATTGCAAAAGAAGAAAGAAAAGATGAAGATGTTTTCAATGTTTTGTTAGTAGGTACGGATTCCCGAGATCCAGATGCGGATCGCGGACGTTCAGATAGTATGATGATGGTATCTTTTAATAAAAAAGAAGGAAAATCAACAGTTATTTCTTTCTTACGAGATTCCCTGGTCAATATTGATGGACATGGACAGAGCCGTCTTGGTCATACGTATGCGTATGGTGGAGTAGGACTTACGATCAATACATTGAATGAGACTTACGATCTGGATATTCAGAATTATATTACAATTAGTTTTGATGATCTGGTAAATGTAATTGATGAAATCGGCGGTGTAACGATATATATCAGTGAAGAAGAGGCTGAATATTACAGACAGAATGGTATGCCGGATATTCAGGCAGGAGATGTGACCTTGACGGGTTCACAGGCACTTGCACATGCAAGAAACCGTACATTGGGAAGCGATTTTGAAAGAACAAGACGTCAGAGAAGTGTTATGTATGGAATCTATCGTAAGATTATTGAGAATAAGGATCCGGCTGCATTACTGCCGCTGATCA
This sequence comes from uncultured Dorea sp., assembly GCA_934307335.1. Lineage (GTDB taxonomy): Bacteria > Bacillota > Clostridia > Lachnospirales > Lachnospiraceae > Dorea. The sequence goes on from CAKRCL010000030.1 coordinate 17,582, forward strand.
ATTATGCCGTAAATCATGTGAAAACGAACATGAGTGTAACGGAAATGTACTCTATGGCGAAGGAAGTGCTGGCTATAGATAATTTGAAAATGCAACAGGCATGTATTCCGCAGGACGGAACCTATACCAATGTTGTATATGAGAACATGCAAGTATTAGAGATTGATTTTGACGCAAACAAACAAAAAATCAAGGAACTGTTGTACTAAGATATAAGTGTTAAGATATAAAAAGCGTTCGATTTTGTCGGTGAGATGAGCCGGTGATTAATCGAACGCTTTTATTTCATATTATTTTATTCCATATTATCTACTAAAAGCATGTTAAGCTGCTCCAGACGTTTCAGATCTTTTTTTGTAAAAAGTAACTGGTGGCGGAAGTTTTCGGTATGTTCCTGTGGCTTTAGTGTGATCACGCATTTGAAAGCGCAGGGCATGAGATCTGCACTGGAAATTCCGCATAAAAGTCCCATTGTAAAATCTCTAAGCTCCAGCGGATTAAAAATGTACAGGAGATCTTCTTCTAGAGGGTTGTATTGATTTGCGAAAGAAAAACGGATCAGCATGTCGCTGTAAAGTACTCTTCCGGTGTAAAAAATCTCACTGCTTCGTCCATTTGCAGAAACAGAACAGATTGTCAGTGTTGCTTCGTATGTTCCGGGTTCGCCTTTTTTTTCGTAAATGTCGATGACGCCATCTTTTGTGCGTTGATATCGTCCGTCGTAAAAGTAAAAATATAATCTGCGCGCCTGGAAGAAAGGGCTTTTTTTGATTCTGCCCGGAGCACTGGACGGTTCGTCTGCAGTTTCCGGAAGATAGGCAGTGAGCTGGGAAATAGATACTTGAAGAACCTGGCTGATCTCGTATAGTGTTTCAATATCAACGGAAATCTCGCCATTTTCATATTTACAAATGGTTGCTCTGCTCTTGTGGATGGCATCTGCCAGAAGTGCCGTAGGTGTTGGAAATATCTGGAGATTTCCATATCTTTGTGCGAAAGATGGGGGCGGTCTGTTTCTTTTAGTTTATCTGGTACTTGTATTGACTTTTGGATTTGTATTGTTGACAACGGATGTTGCAATCGGACGAAAAACAAAGAAAAATGCGCTGAGGGCTTTTGAAGAGCTTAATCCAAAATGGAAGTTTTTGGGGCATTTAACATTTCTTGTTCCAACATTGATCATGACATATTATTCTGTCATCGGTGGCTGGATCGCAAAGTACTTTTTTACCTATATTGTTTCTGATGGAACGGAGGCTGCGGCAGATGGATATTTTACATCCTTTATTACATCTGATATCGCACCAATCGTCTTTATGCTGATTTTTCTTGCACTGACTGCCTGGATCGTATTTCGCGGTGTAGAAAAAGGAATTGAAAAATTCTCCAAGATCATTATGCCGGGACTGATCCTTCTGATCGTGGTTATTGCGATCTTTTGCCTGACCTTGTCTCATACAGAGGCAGACGGCACGGTCCGTACCGGTCTGCAAGGTCTGTCCGTTTATATAAAACCGGATTTTCACGGATTAACCGTAAAACGCTTTTTGGAAATTCTTCTGGATGCGATGAGTCAGCTGTTCTTTTCCTTAAGTGTATCTATGGGAATTATGATTACATACGGTTCTTATGTAAAAAATGATGTGAATTTGAATAAAGCGACGAATCAGATTGAGATTTTTGACACAGGTGTTGCATTTCTTGCAGGAATGATGATCATACCGGCAGTCTATGTATTTCTTGGGAATGAAGGAATGGCTTCCGGACCGAGCCTGATTTTTATCTCATTGCCAAAAGTTTTCGATGCCATGGGTGTGTTTGGACGCCCGGCAGCAATCGCTTTCTTTTTGATGATGGGATTTGCAGCGCTGACATCTTGCGTGTCCGTTATGGAAACGCTTGTTGCAAACTGCATGGAGTTGTACCACAAACCGCGTAAAAAGATGTGCGCGGCAGTTGGTATCTATTCTCTTATCACAGCGGTGCTGATTTGTCTTGGATATAATAAACTTTACTTTGAGTTGAAGCTTCCGAATGGATCCGTTGGACAGCTGCTAGATGTCATGGATTATATCAGTAACAGCTTCCTGATGCCGTTCATTTCCCTTCTGACCAGTATTTTGATCGGCTGGGTGATCGGACCTGACTGGATTATCGGGGAAGTGGAGCGAAACGGAGAACAATTCAAGCGCGCCGGCATGTATCGTTTTATGATACGTTATGTGGTGCCGGTTGTAATGCTCGTATTGTTCCTGGTGTCTACGGGATTTGCAGATTTGATTTCATAAGAAGATTTTTCTATTTTCTTAAAATCTCATGTGGAGCTTCTATTTCATTTGCCAAGGTATGCTCTGTTAATTCTGACATCAATTTTAATTTTTGGTTAATCAACGGTCGCATACAGTTAGGAACATGTTCCTGATGCGCTCTGTGGATTGCTACACATTCCTTACAGTTTCCATGGTAGCGACA
>CAKRCL010000031.1 GCA_934307335.1 uncultured Dorea sp.
AAAGGACGCAGATATGTATTATCCAGAGGAATTGGTAGAAGAAATCCGATCAAAAAATGATATCGTAGATGTAATCTCCAGTTATGTGAGACTTGAAAAAAAGGGAAGTTCATACTTTGGATTATGTCCATTTCATAATGAAAAGTCACCTTCGTTTTCCGTGAGCAGACAAAAGCAGATGTATTATTGTTTTGGATGTGGCGCCGGGGGAAATGTATTTACATTTTTGATGGAATATGAGAATTTTTCTTTTTTAGAGGCGCTTAAATATTTGGCTGACCGCGCAGGAGTGGAATTGCCGGAGCCGGAGTATTCCGGGGAAGCGAAGAAACGAGCGGATATAAAGGCAATTTTGCTGGAGATGAATAAGGTGGCGGCACAATATTTTTATGTGCAGCTTTTGAGACCTCAGGGAGGACATGCTCTTACTTATTTAAAAGATCGAAAATTAAGCGATGATACAATCAAAGCATTTGGCCTTGGATATTCGAATAAGTACAGTGATGATCTTTATAAATTTTTGAAATCAAAAGGATATAAAGATGAAATGATCGCACAGGCAGGACTGATCAGTGTTGATGAAAAGCAAGGTGTATATGATAAGTTCTGGAATCGGGTAATGTTCCCGATCATGGATGTAAATAGCAGAGTCATTGGATTTGGGGGTCGTGTTATGGGAGATGCAAAACCGAAGTACCTGAATTCACCGGAGACAATTATTTTTGATAAGAGTCGAAATCTATATGGTCTGAACCGGGCAAGAAAATCCAGAAAACCATACTTTTTATTGTGTGAGGGTTATATGGATGTTATTTCACTTCATCAGGCAGGATTTACCAATGCTGTTGCATCACTTGGAACGGCGCTGACTCCGGGACATGCATCATTAATTAAACGATATGTGAATGAAGTTTATCTGACATATGACAGTGATGAGGCGGGAACAAAAGCAGCATTAAGAGCCGGACCGATTTTAAGGGCGGCCGGGATCACTGCGAAAATCATCCGCATGGAGCCATATAAGGATCCAGATGAATTTATCAAGAATCTTGGAGCGGAAGCGTTTGAAGAACGTATTCAGAAAGCGCGCAATGGTTTTATGTTCAGTCTTGAGGTTTTGGAGAGAGATTATGATATGACTTCTCCGGAAGGAAAGACAGATTTTATGAAAGAAGCTGCAAAAAAGCTTGTCGAGTTTGATGAAGAAATCGAGCGTAATAATTATATTGATGCGGTTGCTGCGGCTTATCATGTCAGAAGTGATGATCTTAGAAAACTGGTTGGCAGAATGGCAATTCAGACAGGACTTGCAAAGCCAGTGGAAAGACCGAGAAGTACACGAAATCAAGAACGCGATAAAGAGGATGGCATATTAAAATCTCAGAAGATACTACTTACCTGGATGGCAGCAGATGAGAATGTACTAGGTCAGATCCAAAAATATATCAGTCCGGAAGATTTTAGGGAAGGAATATACCGAACGGTTGCAGAGCTTCTCTATGAACAGTATGAAAAAGGCAGATTGAATCCGGCACAGATTATGAATCATTTTACAGATGAAGATGAACATCGAGAAGTTGCATCACTTTTTAATACAAGAATCCGGGAAATCAAAACGGTAAATGAACAAGAAAAAGCATTAAAAGAGACGATTATCCGGGTGAAGAAAAATAGTATCGAGGAGCGTTCAGCAAAGCTGGATCCGACCGATATACAGGGATTGCAGAGGCTTATGAATGCCAGAAGAGCATTGCAAGACCTTGAAAAACTGCATATTTCTATTAATTAAGGATAAAATAAATACATATAATGGAGGATGGACACCATATGGAAGAAAATGTAGCTGTAATAAGATTTGGGGAAAAATTAAAGCAACTGGTTGCTCATGGAAAAAAGAATAAGAGTATCCTGGAACTTCAGGAAATCAATGATTTTTTCTCAGATATGGAGCTGAACGCAGAACAGATGGAGAAAGTCTACGAGTATCTGGAAGCAAATCACATTGATGTGCTTCGTGTGAGCGGAGATGGAGATGGTATTGAGGAATTAGACGATGTGGATGATTCCGATATCGTATTGTCAGATGAAGATGATGTCGATATGGAAAAAATCGACTTATCGGTACCGGACGGAATCAGTATTGAAGATCCGGTTCGTATGTATCTGAAAGAGATTGGTAAAGTCCCACTTCTGACAGCAGATGAGGAAGTAGATCTTGCGAAACGTATGGCAGATGGAGATGAAGATGCTAAGAAGCGTCTGGCAGAAGCAAACCTTCGTCTTGTAGTCAGTATTGCAAAGAGATATGTCGGACGTGGAATGCTGTTCCTTGATTTGATCCAGGAGGGAAATCTGGGTCTTATTAAAGCAGTCGAGAAGTTCGATTATCATAAAGGTTTTAAATTTAGTACTTATGCGACATGGTGGATTCGCCAGGCAATTACAAGAGCAATTGCAGATCAGGCAAGAACGATTCGTATTCCGGTGCACATGGTCGAGACGATCAATAAACTGATTCGGGTTTCCAGACAGTTACTTCAGGAATTAGGACGTGAACCTACGCCGGAAGAAATTGCAGCAGAGCTTGATATGCCGGTAGAGAGAGTACGTGAGATCTTAAAAATCTCTCAGGAACCAGTGTCATTGGAGACACCGATCGGTGAAGAGGAAGACAGCCATCTGGGTGATTTTATTCAAGATGATAATGTGCCGGTACCGGCCGAGGCAGCAGCTCAGACACTTCTGAAAGAACAGTTGGATGAAGTACTTGATACACTGACAGAGAGAGAGCAGAAGGTTTTGAGACTTCGTTTTGGTATGGATGATGGACGTGCACGTACACTGGAAGAAGTTGGCAAGGAATTTGATGTAACGCGTGAGCGTATCCGTCAGATTGAGGCGAAGGCACTTAGAAAGCTTCGCCACCCAAGCCGTAGTAGAAAATTAAGAGATTATCTGGATTAAGAAAGAGGCGCCTATGGAACTATCAAAGAGACTTACTGCTGTAGCAGGTCTTGTGACAGAGGGCGCCTCTGTCGCAGATATAGGAACCGATCATGGATATATACCAATTCATTTGATCGGACAGGGATTATCACCGAAGGTAATTGCAATGGACATTAATAAAGGTCCGTTGGAACGTGCAAGAATTCACATAGCAGGCTATGGAATGAGTGAGAAGATCGAGACTAGGCTTTCCGATGGATTAGCTGCGGTAAAACCAGGAGAAGTAGATGAGATGATTGTAGCAGGAATGGGTGGCGCTCTTGTGATACATATTCTGGAAGAGGGAAAAGACGTTGTCAAAGGATTAAAGGGTTGTATTTTACAGCCACAATCTGAGATTCAGAAAGTAAGGGAATATCTGATTGATCATGGATTTTGCTTTGAAGCAGAAGATATGGTAGAAGAAGATGGAAAATACTATCCAATGATGCGAGTCGTACCAGCTTCATGTGAAGAACAGGACATGAGGCGGAAAAAAACTGAAAATGAATATAAAGAATGGGAGTACCTTTACGGACCACTACTATTAAAGAATAAAAATCCAGTACTTTATGAATATCTGGAACGGGAAATCCGAATCCGGGAAGATATCCTGCTTGGGTTGAACAGAAAAGAAGGCGAGCGGATAAAAGAACGTATTGCAGAGATTGAACATGAGCTGGAAGTGGCAAGGCAGGCACTTGCATATTATGGAAAGGAATGATTGCATGCTATGTAATGAAGTTATAAATATTATAGAGAAAGAGTATGCACCAAAGTATGCACTTTCCTGGGACAATGTCGGATTACTGGCAGGCCGGGATGATAAGGAAGTAAAAAAAATATATGTAGCGCTTGATGCTACAGATGAAGTGGTAGATCAGGCAATTGCAGCTGATGTGGATATGTTGATTACACACCATCCTTTGATTTTTAGCGGAATAAAGCAGATTAATAATCAGAATTTTATTGGCAGAAGACTGATAAAGCTGATTCAGAGTGATATTTCTTATTATGCAATGCATACGAATTATGATGTCAGAGGAATGGCAGATCTGGCAGCAGATTATCTGAAGCTTGAAAAATGTCAGGTGTTAGATATAACCGGAGAAAATGAATCGGGAGAACCGGAAGGTATCGGACGTATTGGTGAAATAACATCGGAGGCAGAAAAAGTAACATTAAAAGATTACTGTGAAGAAGTAAAGAAAACATTTTCTCTTGAGACGGTGAAAGTATTTGGAGATATGAATCAATTGATTCATCGTGTAGCCGTATGTCCGGGATCCGGTAAAAGTGATATGGATCAGGCAATTGAAAAAGGTGCAGATGTCTATGTGACCGGAGATATTGGTCACCATGAAGGAATTGACGCAGTAGCAAGAGGAATGGCAGTCATTGATGCAGGACATTATGGAGTGGAACATATTTTTATCAGGGATATGGGAAGATATCTGAGAAAAAATATTTCCGGAGTTGAAATTATAGAGGCGCCAGTGAGTCATCCGTTTGCGGTAGTGTAGTAGAATCAGATCATGATATAAGGAGGTTTTTCGTATGGAAGAAAAAAGAACATATCATGTAAAAATCGGTAACATTGTAAAGGAATATGAATCAGGTACAGCATATCATGAAATCGTAAAGGAACATCAGAGGGAATATCCACATGAGATTGTGCTTGTATTTGTAGATGGAAAGCTTCAGGAGCTTCATAAGCGCCTGAAAAAAGATTGTGAACTTAGTTTTGTGATGACGTCTGATACAATTGGGCATGAAGCATATAAGCGAAGCATGAGCTTTCTTCTGGTGAAAGCAGTTTATGATGTGGCTGGGCACAAGAATATTGACAAGGTACGGATGCATTTTGCGTTAGGACCAGGATATTATTGTACCATTACCGGTGAAACAAGAGTGAATGATGAGTTTCTGGAACAGGTGGAGGCGAGGATGCATGAACTGGTTGAAGCGAATCTTCCTATAAAAAAACGCACTGTAAATACAGATGAGGCTATTGGCCTTTTCGGACAGTATGGAATGTATGATAAAGAGGAATTATTCCAATATCGTCGTGTATCCAAGGTGAATCTTTACAGTATTAATGAGTTCGAAGATTATTATTATGGATACATGCTTTATAGTACAGGATCTTTAAAACATTTTAAATTGCATCGATATGATGAAGGATTTGTACTTCAAATGCCAACGATAGAAGAACCAGAGATTGTTCCTGAATTTGTAGCCAGAACAAAGTTCTTTCAGGTTATGAAAGAGTCTATTGAATGGGGAGATGTTCAGAACATTGAGACAGTTGGTGATCTGAATCATAATATTACCAGTGGTGATGTGCAAGAAACAGTACTTGTTCAAGAAGCTATGCAGGAAAAGCGGATTGCAGAGATCGCGCAGATGATCGTATCCAGACCAGAGATTAGATTCGTATTGATTGCAGGTCCGTCTTCCTCTGGAAAGACAACATTTTCGCACAGGTTGTCGGTACAACTGCGAGCGAACGGAATGCATCCGCATCCGATTGCAGTGGATAATTATTTTAAAGAACGTGAAGAAACACCGAAGGATAAAGATGGTAACTATAATTTTGAGGGCCTTTGTGCGGTAGATATTGAACTTTTTGAAAATCAGATGCAGGAGCTTTTAGATGGAAAAGAAGTCATTATTCCTAATTTTAATTTTGTAAAAGGACATAAGGAATTTTTCGGAAAGCCAATGAAACTTGGAGAACATGACATTCTTGTCATCGAAGGAATTCATTGTCTGAATCCGGAACTTACCAAAGCATTGGCAGACGAGAAGAAATTCAAGATTTATATCAGTGCCCTGACACAGCTTAATATAGATGAGCATAATCGAATCCCGACAACAGATGGACGTCTTCTTCGAAGAATTGTCCGGGATTCCAGAACAAGAGGAGCTTCTGCGAAAAAGACAATCCAGATGTGGCCGTCTGTAAGAAGAGGAGAAGAAGAAAATATCTTTCCATTTCAAGAAGAGGCAGATGTTATGTTCAATTCTGCACTTATTTACGAGCTGGCTGTTTTAAAGCCATATGTGGAGGCACAACTTTTTGGAGTCGAGCGGGATTGCCCGGAATATATAGAAGCGAAAAGATTACTTAAGTTTCTTGATTATTTTGTGGGAATTGGAAGTGAGAAAGTACCAACCAATTCACTTTTACGGGAATTTATCGGTGGAGGATGCTTTCGTGTATAATTAGATTTCAGAAAAAATAAATCCGAGAGATAGGCATTGCATTAATAATGGAAAGTAATGCAAGATATCTCTCGGATTTTATTTTTAAATGTACATTAGTTTTTGTAATTATTTGGATTTTACTTCTCGCCAAAGTTCATTGTATATGGCGTCATTTTCATCACCTAAAAACTTGAATGTTTCGCAGTTTTCTAATTCTTTGCTATCTGGGAAAACAATCGGGTTGTTGCGGTATTCGGGATCTAAAAGTTTTCGACCTTCTTCGTTTGGAATAGAGTAGGTGATATAGTCAAAGTTCATCTTTGCAATGTCCGGGCGGCACATAAAGTTGATGAAAGCCTCGGCATTTTCTTTATTCTCGGCATTTTTCGGAATAACCCAGGAGTCGATCCACATGTTGCTTCCTTCCTTTGGAATAACGTATTCCAGGTTTGGATTTTCGAGCTGGCATGTGATTGCTTCGCCTGAGTAGATTACAGCTAATGCAGCTTCATTGCCAATCATCTTGTCACGAGCCTGATCAACTACGTATGCCTGAACAAGAGGCTTTTGCTCAATCAGTTTTTTCTTTGCAGCAGTCAGTTCATCAAGGTCTGTAGAGTTCAAGGAATAGCCCAGATATTTTAACGTAATTCCAAATGCATCGCGGACACTGTCCTGCATTAGAATACTGTCCTTATATTTTTCATTCCAGAGGATTCCCCAGCTATCGACTGGTTCATTGACCATAGTTTTATTGTAAAGAATTCCGACAGTTCCCCAAAGGTGTGGAACGGAATATTTGTTTTCCGGGTCAAATTCTTTAGAGTGCTCCAGGTAGGTGCTTCCGATATTTTTAATATTCGGAATGTTATCATAATTAAGCTCTGCCAGCAGATCGTTTTCAATCATACGCTGGATCATGTAATCAGAAGGGCATACGACATCATAAGCAATAGCACCGGACTGAATCTTAGGATACATGATTTCATTTGTCTCATATTCTTCATAGACTACGTCAATACCTGTTTCCTTTTCGAACATGTCTAGTGTTTCAGGATCTAGATATTCACCCCAGTTGTAGACGATGACTTGTTTGTCACTGGAAGTTCTGGAACGAATACCATAGAAAATTCCACCTACAAAAATGATAAGAACCATGGCTGTAGGAACGACACGTGCCATCATGATTTTCCGGAATTTTCGAAGTTTTGGATGGCGCTTTGAAGATGCATGAGCAGTGCGCGCATGTTTTGCGGTCGCAGTTTTATCATCAGGGTTCATGTTGATTAATAAAAGTAATAACATGACTGTTATGAACATAATTGTCGACAGTGCATACATGGAAGGATTGATTCCTTTTCGCACTTCACTGTAAATCTTCGTGGAAAGAGTGTCGACCCCAGGACCCTTCGTAAAATGCGTGATAATAAAGTCATCTAAGGACATAGTAAAGGACAGCAAAAATCCGGAAGATACACCTGGCAGGATATCCGGAAATACGACTTTGAAGAAAGCGTATAACGGAGATGCACCGAGATCCAGGGCAGCTTCATAGGTGCTGACATTGGTCTGCCTGAGTTTGGGCAGAACACTTAGAATGACATAAGGAATGTTAAATGTAATATGTGCAATCAGGATAGTCTTAAATCCAAGTGAAAATCTACATGCAATAAAGAGAAGCATGAGAGAAATTCCGGTTACAATGTCTGCATTTAACATTGGGATATTTGTCACACCAGTTACAACTGTACGAAGTTTTTTTCGCATGGACTGAATGCCAATTGCAGCAGCAGTACCAATTATAGTTGCAATCAATGCAGATAAAAAGGCGATGATCAAAGTTGTATAAAGTGCGCTCATAATGGAATCATTTTTGAATAATTCCACGTACCATTTTGTGGTAAAGCCTCCCCATTTGGAACGGGATTTCGAGGAGTTGAAAGATAATACCATAAGGGTAACGATCGGTGCATATAAAATTACGCAGATCAGTACCAGATAAAATCGTTTAAAAAAATTCTTGATCAAAATGTAGTTCCCTCCCCGTCTTTATCATATTTGGCAATCATTGCCATACTGATCAGAATAAAAATCATCAGTACCAGGGACATGCCGCTTCCGGAGTGCCAGTTACTACCCTGCTTGAACTCTTGCTCTATGACATTACCAATCAGGAGAATCTTGCTTCCGCCTAAGAGGTCGGAGATAACAAAAGTTGTCAGTGACGGCACAAATACCATAGTAATTCCGCTGATGATTCCGGGAATACTAAGTGGTAATAAAATTTTTGTAAAGGTCTGTACACTGTTAGCACCAAGATCAGCGGCTGCTTCGATAACATTTTTATCAATCTTGGACAGCACATTGTAAATTGGCAGAATCATGAACGGCAGAAAATCATAGACCATACCGAGCACGATTGCATAAGGTGTATTAATGATTTCCAGTGATGGCAGGCGGAGCAAATGCAGGAGGCTGTTGATGACTCCGTTTTTCTCCAGCAGATTCTGCCATGCAATAATACGAAGTAATGAGTTCATCCACATTGGAAGGATAAAGATCAGTACGATAAAACTGGACTGATTAACTCCAAGCCCTGTCAGAATCATAGCCAGTGGATAGGCCAGGATCAGACAGACAATTGTACTGAGCAAAGATAATAACAGTGCCAGCCCAAGAGCTTTTAAATTCTCTGGCTCTGTAATCTTGGCAAGATTTAAAAATGTAAATTCACCATCACTATTCGTCAGACCATAATAGAAGACCATAATCAGTGGAATAATGATAAATGCTGCAGACCATAAGAGATAAGGTCCGGCCAGCATCTGCTTTAATAATTTACTATTCTTCAACTGGTACCGCCTCCTCATCTTCAGATTCTGGTTTTTTCATGATCTGAATATCAAATGGGTCTACACGCAATCCGACTTCTGTTCCGACTGGGAACATATCAGTACTATGAACAAGCCATTCATAGTTATTTGCCATAACTTCCATTTCATAATGTACGCCTCTGAAGATGACATGAGTGACAACGCCTCGGATAATTCCATCTTCTGGTTTTACAAGATCAATATCTTCTGGACGGATAACGGCATCTACTGGCTTTTTCTGCCCAAATCCCTCATCGACGCATGGGAAGTTCGCACCCAGAATATTAACAAGTTTATCATGTACCATTGTGGCCGGAAGAATGTTACTGTCACCGATAAAATCAGCAACAAAGGCATTCTGAGGCTCATTATAAATGTCTTCCGGTGTTCCGATCTGTTGAATATAACCCTGATTCATTACAACGATAGTGTCAGACATAGTCAGTGCTTCTTCTTGATCATGTGTGACATAGATAAATGTAATGCCAAGTTCATTTTTCAGACGAATCAGCTCGTATTGCATATCCTGTCTGAGTTTCAGATCAAGTGCTCCTAAAGGCTCGTCAAGAAGCAGCACTTTTGGTTCATTTACAATTGCTCTTGCAATGGCAATACGTTGCTGCTGTCCACCACTTAAGGATGTAGGAGTACGGTTTTCGAATCCTTCCAGATTGACCAGTTTTAGTGCATAACGGATTTTGTCGTCAATATAGCTTTTTGATTTTCCTTTGATCTTCAGACCAAATGCAATATTTTCAGCGATCGTCATGTGTGTAAAGAGTGCATATTTCTGGAATACAGTGTTAAGCTGTCGCTTATTCGGAGCAAGATTTGTGATGTCCTTGCCGTCAAAAATTATCTTTCCGGAATCTGGTGTTTCAAAGCCTCCAAGTATGCGAAGTAATGTAGTCTTACCACAGCCACTTGGACCAAGAAGCGTAAGAAATTCATTTTCCCTAATATAAAGATTCAGTTCGTCCAATACAACATTTTCATCAAATGCTTTGGTTACATTTACAATATCAATTAATTTATTAGACATGTTGTGTTACCCTCCAAAAAAATAAATTCAAAGTAGTACATTTCCATTAGAAATTTGGTGGGGTACTGACCCATATAATTGTGGCACCAGTTGTGCCGGATGCTTCTATATAATGTTCGGAATGGGGTGTAAAGTAAAAGGATTCTCCTTTTTTTGCGCTGTAGGATTTGCGACCGATATGAATTCGGATGCTTCCTTTTAACACATAGCCAAATTCTTCCCCTTCATGTGGGAGATCCCGGTAGGTGCAGCCGCCAGGCTCCAGCGTAAGTCGAATGGGTTCCATCATATTTTTCTGAGCATTCGGAATAATCCATTCGGTCTTGTTGGCAAGTTCAGAATCAACTTTTTCAAAATAATCCTCATGTTTAAACACAATTTGTTCTTCGGGTTCCTCCTGAAAAAATTCAGAGACGCTTGTGCCCAGACACTGCAAAATATCCATGAGTGTTGCGATGGAAGGGGAGGTGAGATCTCGCTCTAACTGGGAAATGAATCCTTTGGACAGTTCGCTTCGATCTGCCAGTTCCTCCTGAGTGAGCCCCTTGGCGACACGGAGCTCTTTAATCTTTTTACCGATATCCATTCCAATATCCGACCTTTCTGACGTTTTTTTACATGACAAAAGCCGTCGTCAACGAGGAAAATAAAATTAAACTTGAAGTTTAGTATTTGTTAACAAACGACCCGAAAATTATTATACAGGATAGAATAAAAAAAGCAACCCTTTTTACAGAAAAAAGCAATTGAAAAATAAAAAAAACGAAAGAAATATATAGATGAAAAAAATATGGGTAAGATATTTGAAACAACTTTTGACAAATGCGTCATATTTCCGTAAAATAGAATTGCCTATCTATGTATAACAGGCGGAACTATTTCTGAAGAATCAGGGAGAATGAAGAGGATACTATGATAAAAATCAAAAATTATAAAAAGGTGGAGAGCCTTAATGAGGCCTGGGAGCTGAATCAGAAGCGTACGAACCGGATTATTGGCGGTATGCTTTGGACGAAGATGAGTAGTGCAAATGTACAGACAGCTATTGATCTGTCCGGTCTTGGTCTGGATCAGATTGAAGAGACCCCGGAAGAATTTCGAATCGGATGTATGGTTACACTTAGGCAGTTAGAGTTGCATGAAGGACTGGAAAGTTATACAGGTGGTGCGATGAAAGAAGCATTTCGCCATATTGTTGGTGTACAGTTCCGTAATCTTGCGACAATCGGAGGCAGTTTGTTCGGACGATATGGATTTTCAGATGTGCTTGCTTTGCTGCTTGCTTTAGATTGTGAGGTAGAGCTTTACAAAGGCGGAGTTATGTCTATTCGTGAATTTGCAGAGCTTAAGAGAGATAATGATATTCTTGTTCATATTATAATAAGGAAGACACCGGCGCATGTCTGTTATCAGTCTGTGAGAAATACTGCGACAGATTTTCCGACGCTTAACTGTGCGGCAGCCGTGATTGATGGAAAAGTACGTATTAGTATCGGAGCCAGACCAGGAAAAGCAATGTTATTTGAAGACACAGATAGTCTGTTAAATGGTCTGACAGAAGGAAAGGTTACGGATGAGACGATTCGGACTTTTGCAAAAGATATAAAAGAAAAGCTTCCGACTGGAAGTAATATGCGTGGAAGTGCTGAATATAGGAGTCATCTGGCAGAAGTAATGACAGTGAGGGCACTTTATATGCTGGGAGGTGACAGGATTGCAGATTAGTATTGAATTAAATGGAAAGAAAATTCAGGAAGAGATAGAGGCAGATTTACTCTTAATTGATTTTGTGAGAAAACACGGATGTAAAAGTGTAAAGCGTGGCTGTGAGACTTCTGGCTGTGGGCTTTGTACTGTGTTTTTAGATGACAAGCCGATTTTATCCTGTTCCGTTCTGGCAGCAAGAGCTGATGGAAGAAAAGTGACAACATTAGAGGGACTTCAGGAAGAAGCAGAAGAGTTTGGTGCATTTATCGCAGATCAGGGAGCAGAACAGTGTGGATTTTGTAATCCGGGTATGATCATGAATGCAATTGCTTTATTCCGTGAAAATGAATTTCCTGATGAGGAAGAAATCAAAGAATATCTGGCTGGAAATTTATGCCGTTGTTCCGGCTATGAAGGACAGCTTCGTGCAATACAGAATTTCCTTGCCTGGAAGAAAGAAAAGAGAGGAGAAGAAGCCGAATGCAGATTGTAAATCAGCCAGTTAGAAAGAAAGATGCTATGCAGCTTGTGACCGGACAGCCAGTCTATATGGATGATTTGATTCCAGAAGACTGTCTTATCGTAAAGCTGCTAAGATCTCCTCATGCAAATGCAATTGTACAGGAGATTCAGATTGATAAAGCGATGAAAGTTCCTGGAATTGAGGCTATCTATACATGGAAAGATATAGATCAGAATGGGCGCAGATTTACTTGTGCCGGTCAGACTTATCCAGAGCCGAGTCCACAAGACCGCCTGATATTGGATCGCCACGTCAGATTTGTAGGTGATCCGGTGGCAATCGTAGCAGGAGAGACAGAAAAAGCAGTAGATCGTGCGCTGTCTATGATCAAAGTTGAATATGAAGTACTGGAACCAATATTTGATTTTCACAAAGCGAAAGATAATCCTATTCTGGTACACCCAGAGAATAACTGGGAGGCATTATGTCCGGTGGGAGCAGATAACAAGAGAAATCTATGTGCTCATGATGAGAGTTCCCATGGTGATATCGATAAGGTGTTGGCAGACTGTGATCTGATCATTGATGAGGTGTATCATACAAAAGCATGTCAACAGACAATGATGGAGACGCTTCGCACCTATTGTTCAATTGATACTTACGGACGACTGAATGTTCTTAGTTCCACGCAGATTGTATTTCATTGTAGAAGAATTATTGCAAATGCATTACATATCCCAAAATCTATGATTCGTGTCAGCAAACCGCGTATCGGAGGTGGATTTGGAACAAAACAGACAGCAGTCTGTGAGATTTATCCGGCATTTGTGACATGGATGACAAAAAAACCAAGTAAGATTATATTTTCCCGTGAGGAGTGTATGACGGCATCATCCCCGCGTCATGAGATGGAGATGCATGTAAAGCTTGGAGCAATGAAAGATGGAACAATTCGAGGAATTGATCTGTATACGATTTCTAATACAGGTGCATATGGAGAACATGGACCTACAACGGTTGGTCTGTCCGGACACAAATCCATTCCTCTTTATGGGAAAGCAGAAGCTTTTCGGTTTGTTTATGATGTAGTATATACAAATATCATGTCTGCAGGGGCTTATCGTGGGTATGGTGCGACACAGGGATTATTTGCAATTGAATCTGCAGTGAATGAACTGGCCCGTAAGCTTCATATGGATCCAATCAAATTAAGAGAGATGAATATCGTAAAAGAAGGACAGGTCATGCCGGCATTTTATGGTGAGACAAATACAAGCTGTGCCTTGGATCGCTGTCTTGCAAAAGTGAAGGAGATGAGCCATTGGGATGAGAATTATCCGGTTCGTGACATGGGAAATGGAAAGGTTCGTGCTCTTGGTGTCGGACTTGCTATGCAAGGATCTTGTATCAGTGGGGTTGATGTAGGTAGTGCAGCATTAAAATTAAACGATGACGGATTTTATGTTCTTCGAATCGGAGCAGCAGATATGGGAACCGGATGTGATACGATTCTTGCTCAGATTGCAGCAGAAGTCTTGGAATGTCCATTAGAGCAGGTGATTGTATTTGGTGCAGATACAGATGCTTCACCATATGATTCAGGATCTTATGCATCTAGTACAACCTATGTTACCGGAAAAGCAACAGAAGAGTGCGCGATGAAGCTTCGTGGAAAAATCTGTATGCTTGGAGCACATGTGCTTGGCTGTGAAGATAAAGAAGTAGAATTTGACGGTAAGAAAGTTATTTATCGTGGAGAAAAGAAATTAGATAAAACAGAAGTGTCTCTGGAAGATTTGGCTACGGCATCTATGGTATTTAACAATATTGCATTGGAAGAGACTGTGACCAAGAGTCAGCCAACTTCACCTCCGCCATTTATGGCAGGTGTGGCAGATGTGGAAGTAGATCTTTTGACAGGACAGGCGAAAGTTGTCGACTATTATGCGGCTGTGGACTGTGGAACTCCGGTAAATCCAAATCTGGCAAGAGTTCAGGCAGAAGGAGGAATCCTTCAGGGCATCGGAATGGCTTTATCAGAAAATATCACTTATGATGCCAAAGGAAGGCTTTATGAGAATTCTCTGATGCAGTACAAGATTCCGACAAGAGAGGATGTCGGACATATTCATGTAGAATTTGAAAGCAGTTATGAAAAAACAGGACCATTTGGTGCAAAATCCATAGGTGAGGTTGTAATCAATACACCACTTCCGGCCATTGCGGAAGCAATTCATTGTGCAACCGGACATAGATTCAGAGAATTGCCAATCATGCCAGAGCAGATTGCAATGTGTGAAGAAAATCCGATGTGGAAGAAATAATATAAATATATACATTTATGAAGTGAAAAATATAGCTGTCTTTTTCCGGATTAATGAAATCTCAGAGAAAGGCAGCTATATTGCTTTATAAAAGCATTTCTAAAAAGTATTATTCTTTACAATAGAATGATTCCAATGCATCCATCTTTGCAGACATATTTATCATTAGCTGATCCAGGATTGTGATTGCGACCATAGACTCAACGACAACAACAGCGCGTGGTACAACAACAGGATCATGGCGTCCGGTAATGGTAATGGTGGTATTTCCCAAGTGAGTGTTAATCGTTTGCTGCTCCTGACTGATGGAAGGAGTCGGTTTAAAGGCAGCACGAAGAATAATTTCAGATCCGTCACTCATGCCGCCAAGAATTCCGCCTGCATGGTTTGTCTTTTTTTGAACGGTTCCGTTTTGGTAAGTAAATGCATCATTATTAATGCTTCCGGGATTTTTTGAAGCATCAAATCCATCACCAATTTCGACACCCTTAACAGCGCCAATAGACATGACTGCTTTTGCAAGGGAAGCGTCTAATTTGTCAAAGACAGTTTCCCCAACTCCGGCAGGCATGCCATTTACACGGCATTCTACGATTCCACCAGAAGAGTTCTGGTTTTTGATACAGGATTCCAGATAGTCCGAAGCTTTGGCAGCATAGTCGTTATTTGGCATATATAACATGTTATCTGAAATGTCATCATAGCGATATTCAGATTCTGGAATTTGGATATCTCCGATGGAACGGGTAAATGCAAGAATATCCACACCTAATTGTTCCAGTATTTTTTTTGCAACTGCTCCGGTAGCAACGCGGCCAATCGTCTCACGCGCAGAAGAACGTCCGCCGCCACGGTAATCACGGATGCCGTATTTTGCATCAAATGTGTAATCAGCGTGTCCCGGGCGATAACAGTCTTTGATTTTACTATAGTCGTGGGAGCGTTGATCCTGATTGTGTACAATGATTGAAATTGGAGTTCCGGTCGTCTTTCCTTCAAAGACTCCGGAGAGAATTTCAGCAGTGTCACTTTCGTTTCTTTTTGTTGTAAATCTGCTCTGTCCCGGTTTTCTACGGTCAAGCTGTTTTTGTATATCTTCAACGCTGAGGGAAAGACCAGAAGGACAACCATCAATCACAACTCCGATTGCAGGTCCGTGAGATTCACCCCAGGTGGTAATACAAAATAATTTTCCATAAGTTGATCCAGCCATAGTTAAAGTTTCTCCTTTGAAGTCATAGATTATAGCATTTCTTCTATATATTATAAAGCAGTCTTAATAAATTCTTCAAGATTTTTTCGTGAATTAACTCTGTACTTTTAGAAAGGCACATATTATAATGATAGCGTGTGAACCAGAAAAGAGGGAGTATGACGAGCATGTTTGGAAAAAAGAAGAAAAAAAATAAGTACGAAGAATTTGTAGATGATGACAGAGAAGAAATCTATTTGGACGACGATGATGATTTTGTGACAGATATTGTATCTCTGGATGACGATGAGGAACCGAAGAAAAAAAAGAGTGGCATTGGTAAAAAGATTGGAATTACCTTTGGCGTGATTCTTGCACTTCTGGTAGTTGCTTATTTGGGAATGGCTTTTTATTTTGACAGCCATTTTATGTTCAATACAACCATCAATGGCAATAATTTCTCTATGAAGAGTGTTGCCGATGTGGAAAAATATATGGAACAGCAGGTTGCTGATTATACATTGACACTTCAGGAATCCGATGGCGGAAGTGAACAGATTGCGGGTACGGATATTTCACTGAAGTATGTTCCGGGAGATGAACTTGAGAAGCTTGCAAAAGAGCAGAATAATTTTTTGTGGATCACATCATTGTGGAAGAAGCCGGTCATTGAAGCAAAGGTTGGCGTAGAATATGATGAAAGTGCACTTGAAAATTGTATAGAGAATCTGCAATGCTTAAAAGCAGAGAATCAAGTTGCTTCTGTGGATGCTCATCCGGAATTCCAGAATACGGAGTTTGTAGTAGTACCGGAAGTCATAGGTACACAGATTGATACTGACACATTTAAGAAAGATGTAAAAGAGGCAATTGAAGGATTTCAAGATACGTTGAATCTGACAGACACAAAGTGTTATATCAGACCTAAATATTTATCAGATTCTCAGGAAGTTATTGCAGCAAAAGATGCTATGAATAAGTATCTTGGAGCCAATATTACATATGATTTCAATCCAAATACGGAAGTTGTTGATGCATCTGTCATCTCTCAGTGGGTAAATGTTGATGCAGATATGAATGTGACATTTAATGAAGAAGCTGTAAAAGAGTTTATTTCATCACTTGCCCAGAAGTATAACACGAAGGGAAAATCCCGTCAGTTTACAACTGCAACAGGTAATACTGTAACTGTAGAAGGTGGAAGTTATGGATGGAAGATTGATCAGGAAGCAGAGTATAATGCGCTGATTGCAAATATTCAGAATGCAGAGACTGTGACGAGAGAGCCGGAGTATTCTAGCCGCGCAGTGAATCATTCAGCCATGGATATGGGAAATACGTATGCAGAAGTTGATCTGACTACGCAACATATGTGGTTTATAAAGGATGGACAGATCGTTCTTGAATCAGACGTTGTAACAGGTAATCCGAATAAGGGGAATGCAACACCGCAGGGAACTTATTCACTTACTTACAAATCAAGAAATAAAACACTTCGTGGAACAAAGAAACCGGATGGAACCTATGAGTATGAAACACCGGTTGCTTACTGGATGCCGTTTAATCGTGGTATTGGATTTCATGATGCAACATGGCAGTCATCTTTCGGTGGTAATCGATATTTAAGTCATGGTTCACATGGTTGTATCAATATGCCGAAAGATAAAGCAGCAGCACTTTATGATCTGATTCCGGAGGCGTGCCCGGTAATTTGTCATTATTAAATAGCAGATAGAAAAAAGAAAGGGAAAGATCATGTACGAATTATTAAAGACTGATGGTCTTGCCAAAAGAGGACGATTACATACAGTACATGGGGTCATTGAGACCCCTGTATTTATGAATGTAGGTACAATTGCAGCGATTAAAGGTGCGGTATCTACGACTGATTTGCAGGAAATCGGAACACAGGTGGAATTATCCAATACTTATCACCTGCACGTAAGACCAGGAGATGAAGTGATAAAGAAACTTGGAGGTCTGCACAAATTTATGGTGTGGGACAAGCCGATCCTTACGGATTCCGGTGGTTTTCAAGTGTTTTCTCTGGCAGGACTTAGAAGGATTAAAGAAGAGGGAGTTTATTTTAATTCTCATATTGATGGAAGAAAAATATTTATGGGTCCGGAGCAGAGTATGCAGATTCAATCCAATCTGGCATCCACAATTGCGATGGCATTTGATGAATGCCCATCCAGCGTAGCTGACCGTGAATATATGGAAAATTCAGTGAATCGCACAACTAGATGGCTTAAGAGATGTAAGGCAGAGATGGATAGATTGAACAGCCTTCCGGATACAATTAATCAGCATCAGATGTTATTTGGTATCAATCAGGGTGGTGTATATGAAGATATTCGTATTCGTCATGCGCAGGAGATTGCAGAGCTTGATCTGGATGGCTATGCAGTCGGAGGACTGGCAGTTGGAGAAAGCCATGAGGAGATGTATCGCATTCTGGATGCAGTTGTACCACATTTGCCACAGAATAAACCAACATATCTGATGGGAGTCGGAACACCGGCAAATATATTAGAAGCAGTGGATAGAGGCGTTGACTTCTTTGACTGTGTATATCCGAGCAGAAATGGCAGACATGGACACGTGTATACGAACCATGGCAAGATGAATCTGTTCAATGCGAAGTATGAACTGGACACAAGACCAATTGAAGAAGGTTGTAACTGTCCGGTCTGCAGAACATATTCAAGGGCCTATGTCAGACATCTTTTGAAAGCAAAAGAGATGCTTGGTATGAGATTTTGTGTATTGCATAATCTTTACTTCTACAATAAGATGATGGAAGAAATCCGTGAGGCGATTGAAGCCGGAAGATATAAAGAGTACAAAGAAGAAAAACTTCGCAGAATGTCGGAAGGGGAATAAGCTTCAAATTAGAAAAAAATTATAAAATCTCAGGGAAATGGTGAAAATATCTTGATGAAAGTACCAAATTCCTGTATGATAGCAATAGTGTTTAAAGAAATTAGGAGGAATTATTATGTACGCATTGGCAGCACAGAGTGCAGGAACAAACTGGGTAGTACTGATTTTAGTATATGTAGTAATATTCG
>CAKRCL010000032.1 GCA_934307335.1 uncultured Dorea sp.
TGGCGGGATAGCTCAGTTGGCTAGAGCACGCGGTTCATACCCGCGGTGTCGCTGGTTCAAATCCAGTTCCCGCTACTGGAGAGAATTCATGTTGTGAGTTCTCTTTTTTTCGTTCTTATATTCAAGAAGGTCACTTTCATTGACTGTAAATCATCCCTCATGTATAATAAAAAATCAGAGAAAACATTTTTTCGGAAGGAATGAAATCATATGAATGACAAAGGACGTAGTATGCTTAGGATAATTGCAGGAGGTTATCTTACCTATCTTGGAGTAGATTTGTTAAAGAATACAATTACAGGTAAGACGAATAATCCAGTGATGTTTGGATGTTTTGGAGCGGCATTTTTGGTCATAGGAGTTGGATATATCATTTATTCATTAAAAAGAAATAAAGTGTCAGCTGATTTGGAAAATGAATTGGATGTGGACGAAACGAAAGAGGAGTGCCACAAAGCAGAGAGTCTGGATGAGAGCAAAGATGAGGAGGAATAAAGGATGCGAGTTGGTTTAGGATATGATGTTCACAAGTTGGTAGAAGGAAGAGATCTGATTATCGGAGGAGTACAGATTCCGTATGAAAAAGGGCTTCTTGGTCATTCGGATGCAGATGTACTTCTTCACGCAATTATGGATGCACTTCTGGGGGCAGCAGCACTTGGAGATATCGGAAAGCATTTTCCGGATACGGATCCAAAATATAAAGGAATTTCCAGTATTAAATTACTAGAATACGTGAGAGAATTAATCGATGACGAATTATATGTAGTTGGAAATGTAGATGCAACAATTATTGCTCAGCGACCAAAGATGGCACCTTATATCGAACAGATGAGAAAGAATGTGGCAGATGCGCTTGCTATTGAAGTTAGTCAGGTGAATATCAAGGCAACCACAGAAGAAGGATTAGGATTTACAGGAAGTGGAGAAGGAATTTCGGCACAGGCAATCGCATCTCTTGAGACAATTGCAAATTATAGTTATGGAGTAGGACCTGCAGATTTGTCATCGGGATGTGCAGGTGGCTGTGATAGCTGTTCAGGATGTTCGGGATGTCAGAATGCAAATTAGGAATCACAAGAAAACAAGTGCGAATATATAAATGTTGGTTGGATAATAAAATGTAGCAGGAGAAACGGGACATGAAGATAAAAGAACTGGATATATCAGAGCATGAAAATACGAGAAAGCTTTATGAAGAGGTTTTTTCGGAAGATGAGAAAAGTTTTGTGGATTATTATTATCAAGAAAAGACAAAGGATAATACGATTTTTGTAGTACAGGAAGATAATGATGTTCAAGCAATGTTACATTTGAATCCGTACACTTTGAAGGTGAATGGAAATGAAAAGAAATCTTATTATATCGTAGCAGTTGCAACGCGAGAAGCTTATCGCGGAAGAAGATATATGGCTGAATTAATCAGGCAGTCTCTTTATTATATGTATCAGGAAGGTGTGACATTTACGTATCTGATGCCTGCAGCAGAGGCTATTTATTTACCGCATGATTTTAGAACGGTATATGAACAGAATATTGATTATTATGATCCAAAAGAAGAACTGGCGGGAGATATTCAGGTAAAAAAAGCGGAAAAAGAAGATTGTGAGGAGATTGCAGTCTGGGCAGAACAAAAGCTGGCAAAACAATATCAGATTTATGTGAAGCGTGACAGGGAATATTATGAACGGATGATAAAAGAACTTGCATGTGAAAACGGAGAACTTATTCTTTACAGATGTGGGGGGAAGATTATAGATGTAAAACCTTATTACCCGGAAGAATCTGAAAATAAAGAAAAAAACGCAGGAGATAGTCCGAAGATTATGATTCGAATTGTGGATGTGCGAAGAATGTTAATGTCTGTTAGACTGCGCAGTCTCATGGCGGTTAGCTTTCGGGTGACGGATTCATTGATTCCGGATAACAACCGATACATTACTATGACAGGAACAGAGTTTTCTGGATTGATGCTTATGGATGGCAGACCGGAGACGAGTGAAGGGACGATTACAATCAGCGCTTTGGGCGAATTGATTTTTGGAGTGAAGACAATTCGGGAAATTTGTGAAGAAGATGGTGTTGAGATGTCAGAGCGTATGATGTCAGAATTTGACAAAATCATTCCTATGTCGAGAATTTACTTGAATGAAGTGGTGTAGATTATAGACGAATATAAAAAAATATGATATGCTAATTATTAGATTTATTTGAGGAGGAACAAAAGATGAAATTTTGCCATAAATGTGGTGCACAATGTGAGGATGGAGCGAAATTCTGCAAGCAGTGCGGAGCAAAGTTAGAAGATGTGACATCAGGTCAGAGTCAGCAGTATAATCAGGTGCCGCCACAGTACGGAAGTACTGATAATCAGAACCAGTATAATTACGGAAATCAGAATACATATAGCAATCAGAATACATATGGAGGACCAGCAGGCAGTATGAATCAAAGAGTTCCGGGAATTCAGCAAAGGAATATTGTGATTGCGGTAATCCTTTCTATAGTGACATGTGGGATTTATGGAATATACTGGATGATTAAATTGAATGATGAGATTAATCAGATAGTCGGTGATACACAGGCAACGAGCGGAGGTCTTGTCTTTCTTTTTACACTTATTACATGTGGAATATATGGATGGTACTGGATGTATAAGATGGGAGAGAAGTGTGACAAGATCAAAGGTGTGAGCGGAAGTTCAGGAGTTTTATATTTAATTCTTGGAATTTGTGGCCTCGGCATTGTTGATTATTGTCTGATGCAAGATACGATTAATAAAGCAATCGCATAGAAGTTGAGTCGGAATTGTGTAAAATGATTGATCTGTAATTGACAAAAAGTCGTTTTTCACATATTATATATTCTAATAGAGTAAAGACATGGAACGGAAAGAGTAGCAGAACAGGAACCTGACAGAGAGAGAATGTCACCGGCTGAAAGCGTTCTTAAGGGAAAGATTTGTGAAGTGCCTCCGGGAGTTGACTGGGCGAAGGATTTTTATCTGGTAGTGCAGTACGTGAGTACGCGTTAAGTATTAAAAGAGGAGATAAGCGTCTTTTTATGGGATAAGGCGGTATCTCTAAAAGAGTGGAACCGCGGATAAACTTCGTCTCTTACTATAGAGAGACGAAGTTTTTATTATTTCAGCGGAGAATCTCGCAAGCGAGATTCTTTATTATTCTATAAATATAGGCAAGGGAGGAACTGCAATGGGAATGATATCCTATGTAAAGGAAGAGATTCAGGTAATCCGGGAGAGGGATCCTGCAATTAAATCTAATATGGAGGTTTTTTTATATCCTAGCTTCAAAGCAATTCTTCATTACCGGGTTGCTCACAAATTTTATAAAAAAGGACATTATGTAATAGCACGATGGATTTCTCAGAGAGCAGTTAGAAAGACGGGAATTGAGATCCATCCGGGAGCAACTATTGGAAAAGGACTTTTTATTGATCATGGAAGTGGAGTGATTATTGGAGAGACGGCAGAACTTGGCGATAACATTACATTATATCAAGGTGTGACACTTGGTGGTACAGGTAAGGAGCAAGGAAAACGTCATCCGACACTTGGGGATAATGTTATGGTAAGTGCCGGAGCGAAAGTGTTGGGTTCCTTTAAAATTGGTGAGAATTCCAAGATTGGGGCAGGTTCCGTTGTGTTAAAAGAAGTGCCTGCTAATTGTACAGTTGTCGGTGTGCCGGGAAGAATTGTGAAACAGGATGGAGCAAAGATTCCTCGTATGGATATGAACCAGGTAGATCTTCCGGATCCGATCAGTAACGATATTAAAGAATTACAGACAGATAACCTTCGTATGCATAAAAAGCTTATGGAGTTAGAAAATCAATTAAAAATGTTTGCGAATAATGCGCATGTGCAGGGAGAAAAGGAGCAGTAAAAGATGAAGATTTATAATACAATGTCTAAGAAAAAAGAAGAATTTGTACCAATCGAAGAGGGAAAAGTCCGCATGTATGTGTGTGGCCCGACGGTATATAATTATATTCATATTGGAAATGCAAGACCGATGATCGTATTTGATACGGTAAGAAGATATTTTGAATATAAGGGGTATGATGTGAATTACGTGTCCAACTTTACAGATGTGGACGATAAAATTATTGCAAAGGCCAATGAAGAAGGAGTTACATCAGAAGAGATTTCCCAGCGTTACATTGCAGAATGTAAAAAAGATATGGCTGGAATGAATGTAAAACCTGCTACGACAAATCCACTTGCAACACAGGAGATCGATGGCATGATCCAGTTGATCCAGATATTGATGGATAAAGGATATGCATATGAGAAGAATGGTACAGTATATTACAGAACCCGTCAGTTCAAGGAATATGGAAAACTGTCGCATAAGAATCTGGACGATCTTCGTTCCGGAGAGCGTTCTCTTTTAGTTTCTGGAGCGGATGAGAAAGAAGATCCATTGGATTTCGTGCTTTGGAAGCCGAAAAAAGAAGGAGAGCCATTCTGGAAATCACCATGGAGTGACGGACGTCCGGGCTGGCATACAGAGTGTTCTGAGATGTCTAAGAAATATCTTGGAGAGCAGATTGATATCCATGCAGGTGGCGAGGATCTTGTGTTCCCACATCATGAAAATGAAATCGCACAGAGTGAGGCCGCTAATGGAAAAACATTTTCAAATTATTGGATGCACAATGCATTTTTAAATATTGATAACCGCAAGATGAGTAAGTCTCTCGGAAACTTCAGAACAGTCCGTGAGATCAGTGAACAGTACGACCTTCAGGTGCTTCGTTTCTTTATGTTGAGCGCGCATTACAGAAGTCCTCTTAACTTCAGTGCAGAGCTTATGGAAGCAGCAAAGAGCAGTCTGGAACGTATCGTGAATGCGGTTGATAATTTGAATTTCTTGATGAAAAATGCAAAAGATGAGCCAATGACTGTAGAAGAAGCAGAACTTTTTGCACAGACAGATACATTTGTAAAAGCATTTGAAGATGCAATGGAAGATGATTTTAATACAGCAGATGCGGTTGCGGCAATTTTTGAACTTGTAAGATATAGTAACACGAACGCAAATGCAGAGAAGACAAAAGAATATCTTGGAAAGGTAAAAGAGCTGATCGTGAAATTGGCAGATGTTCTTGGACTGATCGTAGAAAAGAAAGAGGAAATTCTGGCAGAAGATATTGAAAAACTGATTGAAGAACGTCAGGCTGCAAGAAAAGCAAAAGATTTCGCGAGAGCAGATGCAATTCGAGATGAATTATTAGAAAAAGGTATTATTTTGAAAGATACCAGAGAAGGAGTACAATGGAAAAGAGCGTAGATTGGCAGTTTGACAGTTATATGCAGGAGATTTTTCAGATGAAAGAGGTGGATATCAGAGAATATTCACCTCTTGCTCTGGCATATATAGGAGATTGTATATTTGATCTTGTCATTAAGTCTCTTGTGATGAACGAGGGAAACAAACAAGTGCAGAAGATGCACAAGGAAACCAGTTCTTATGTGCAGGCGTCTGCGCAGTCAAAAATGATGCGTGCTATTCAAGAACATTTGACGGAAGAAGAGCATGGAGTTTACAAAAGAGGCAGAAATGCAAAAAGTGTATCTCCGGCAAAGAATCAGTCTATTACAGATTATCGGCGTGCGACAGGTTTTGAAGCCTTGATGGGGTATTTGTATTTGAATAAGGACTGGAAAAGAATGCTGGATCTGATTAAAATCGGATTGGATAGTATAGAAGGAGAAATTTATGATAGAGCATAAAGATAAGCATGGAAATGATAATATGATTGAAGGAAGAAATGCAGTTCTAGAAGCATTTCGTTCTGGAAAGCCTGTGGATAAATTATTTGTATTAGATGGTTGCCAGGATGGACCGGTAAGAACAATTGTTCGGGAGGCAAAAAAGCATGATACACTGGTTCAGTTTGTAGATAAAGACCGTCTGACGCAGCTTTCTCAGACCGGAAGACATCAGGGTGTTATTGCGTATACAGCGGCTTATGAGTATGCACAGGTCGAGGATATGCTTGAGTTAGCAAAAGAAAGAGGAGAGGATCCATTTCTTATTTTATTAGATGATATTGAAGATCCGCATAATCTTGGAGCAATTATCCGTACAGCGAATCTTGCAGGTGCACATGGTGTTATCATTCCTAAAAGAAGAGCAGTAGGATTGACAGCAACAGTTGCAAAGACATCTGCAGGTGCAATTAACTATACTCCGGTAGCAAAAGTGACAAACTTGACAAAGACGATGAAGGAGTTAAAAGAAAAAGGTCTTTGGTTTGTATGCGCAGATATGGGCGGAGAATCAATGTATAAGCTTAATTTGAAAGGTCCTATCGGACTTGTAATCGGAAATGAAGGGGAAGGAGTCAGCCGTCTTGTAAAAGAGACATGTGATTTTGTTGCCAGCATTCCGATGAAGGGGGATATTGATTCCTTGAATGCATCCGTTGCGACTGGTGTTCTTGCATATGAAATTGTAAGACAGAGGCTTGGATAATATGGATAGATATGAGAAGATGACGGATGAACAGCTGATTCAAGAGCTGCGTGGCGGAGATAATAAAATTGTAGATTATATTATGGAAAAATATAAGAATCTTGTGCGAAAAGAAGCAAATGCGATGTATCTTCTCGGTGGGGAAAATGA
Source organism: uncultured Dorea sp. (assembly GCA_934307335.1). Taxonomy (GTDB): domain Bacteria; phylum Bacillota; class Clostridia; order Lachnospirales; family Lachnospiraceae; genus Dorea. The sequence continues at coordinate 6,654 of CAKRCL010000032.1, forward strand.
TGATCTGATCCAGGAAGGCATGATCGGACTTTTTAAAGCGGTACAGAATTATGAGCCAGATCAGAATAGTTCATTTTTTAGCTTTGCAAAATTGTGCATTTCCAGACAGCTTTACTCTGCAATTGAGGCTTCCAGAAGAAAAAAACATAGTCCTTTGAATACGTATATTTCTTTGTATGATATGACGGAGGAGACAGAACCTTTGATCAATACGATGAAAAGTCATCGAAATACAAATCCTGAAGAGTTATTTGTCAGTCAGGAATATGCAGCACTTTTGGAGAGTAAGCTGGAAGAAAGTTTGAGCGATTTAGAGAATCGAGTTCTTTATCTGCACCTTATGGGTACGGACTATCGGACCATTGCAAGGCTCCTGGATAAAAGCCCTAAAACAATTGACAATGCCTTGCAGAGAATAAAGGCAAAGACAGAAAAAATCTTGGAAAAAGAGAAGTAGCGAAAAGTAGAAAAACTCGATTAGGCATTGACAACAAGTGCCGGATATTGTATATTAATAACGTTGCATAGAACATATGCGCGCTGCCTTGGCTCAGTCGGTAGAGCGTCGCCTTGGTAAGGCGGAGGTCGGCGGTTCGATTCCGCTAGGCAGCTTGTCAGATAACATCAAAGAATCCCCTAAAACATTATGTTTTAGGGGTTTTTTTGGAAAAAATTTGTACTGAAAAATAGTCTGGGGTATTAGAAGAGAGGTATAGATAGAATATATGCGTAAGAAAAGTACAGTGATGACAGAGGGGACGATCTGGAAGGAAATTTTATTCTTTTCGATTCCTCTGATCTTGGGAAATTTATTTCAACAATTATATAATACAGTAGATTCTATTATTGTAGGAAACTGGATCGGGAGTGAGGCACTGGCAGCAGTCGGTTCCAGTGGTGCGATTATCAATCTTCTGGTCGGATTCTGCATCGGTGCCTCCGCAGGTGCGGGAGTGGTTGTTTCCCAGTTTTTTGGGGCCCGGGATCGTGAAGGAGTAAGAAAGGCTGTACATACAACACTTGCGATTGCCATAGTGGCAGGTGCGATATTGACATTGGTAGGAGTAGTGACGACACCGATGATTTTGCGGGCGATGGCTACGCCACAGGAAGTATTTGAACAATCATCACAGTATCTTCAGGTGTATTTTGGAGGAATCTTTTTTTCGGTTATTTATAATATGTCGGCGGGAATTTTGAATGCAGTGGGAAATTCCAGACGATCATTAATCTACTTGATTATTGCAGCGGTTTCCAACATATTTTTAGATATATTCTTTGTTGTAATTTTGAAAATGGGAATTATCGGAGCAGCTCTTGCAACCGATATCAGCCAGCTTTTATCTTGCATTTTTATTCTTGGATTTTTAATGAGAAGCCAGGAAAGTTATCATGTAAGACTGCGTGATATTCGGTTTTATGATAATCTGCTTGGAAAAATTTTGAAAATTGGTCTGCCGACAGGATTTCAGAATATTGTTATTTCTATTTCAAATGTGATCGTACAGTCCAGTGTCAATAGTTTTGGCGCAGTTGTGATGGCAGGCTATGCGGCTTATGTAAAAGTAGATGGATTCAATATTCTTCCGGTATTGAGTTTTAGTATGGCGGCCAGCACATTTGCAGGTCAAAATGTAGGCGCAGGAAAATATGACCGCGTGAAGAAAGGAATGTGGGTATCAACAGGTATGGGGGTTGGGTATACCATTATTTCCGGTATATTATTGTTAATCTTTGCACCGCAAGTCATCGGAGTATTCTCCAGTAAACCGGACGTAGTTCAGTATGGAATTTATGTAATGAAGTTTTTCTGTCCGTTCTACTGGCTGCTCGGTTTCTTACATGTTATGGCAGGAACGGTCCGTGGAACAGGAAAAACATTTCAGACAATGGTCGTATTCCTTGTATCATTATGTGTATGCAGAGTTATTTGGATTTGGACGGTACTTCGAATCGAACATAAACTATCTTATGTTATGACAGCATATCCGGTAACATGGCTGATCGGGGCAGTATTGATTGCCCTCTATGTGTGGAAGGGAAAATGGATGCCTGAAGCTTATTACCGGATGAAGAAAGAAGAATATCATTAGATTAAAAATTGAAATTAAAGAATAAGTCTGCTATTATTTTTTATGTTAAGTTCTTGCAAGATGGCAGATTGAAACAAGTATAGAAAGTGAGTGGAGTGATATGCCGGCATTTTTAGATGATCTTACAAAATTTTATGGAACTGGTGAAGAAAATGAGGCTGGTCAGAATCTGGAAGAATTTCTGGAATTGTATGATCCGAGAAAATATGAAACACCAAGTAATACGACGGATGCAGTTATATTTGCATATGAAGGAGAGAAATGTGATTCTATAGACGGATTGAAGGTTCTCCTTGTAAAAAGAAGTAATCACCCAAGTATTGGATATTGGGCACTGCCGGGTGGTTTTACAAACATGCGGGAGAATTTAGATGAGACTGCAAGGCGTGAACTGGAAGAAGAAACCGGTGTAGAGGGACTTGTTATGGAACAGCTTGCAACTTATGGTGATTATGACAGAGATCCGCGAACCCGTGTGATCACGACTGCGTACATGGCGGTTGTGCCGGAAAATGCTGTGAAAGTACAGGCGGGTGATGATGCCGCAGATGCTGCGTGGTGTGAGGTGAGGATTAAAGAAATGCAGTCACATCGATATAAGCTTCACGTAAAAAATGTGAGCAAAGGCTTGGATACAGAGGCAGAAGTTGTACATACAATCCGTGGTGATCTGGTGCGCGAGGAACATTTTCAAGTAGAAAAATCAGGGGAAATTGCAGTAGATCACAGTGCAATTATTGTACAGGCTCTTTTAAAGCTCAAAAAACGTTTGTAATCTTGTCATCATTTGACTATAATAAGATAAGAATTTATATAATCAGGAGGAGAGAAATGGCTGAAGAGACAGTTTCCAAGAATTTTATAGAGCAGGAAATCGATAAAGATCTGGCAGAAGGAGTATATACAGAAGTATGTACAAGATTCCCGCCGGAGCCGAATGGGTATCTTCATATTGGACATGCAAAGTCCATCCTTTTAAACTCGGGACTTGCAAAGGAATATGGTGGAACTTTCCATTTAAGATTTGATGATACAAATCCAATGAAAGAAGATATGGAGTTTGTAGAATCTATTAAAGAAGATGTAAAATGGTTAGGGGCTGACTATAAAGATCACCTTTATTTTGCTTCTAATTATTTTGATACTATGTATGAGTGTGCGGTAAAACTGATAAAAAAAGGAAAAGCTTATGTCTGTGATTTAAGTGCTGATGAGATTCGCGAGTACAGAGGAACATTGACAGAGCCAGGTAAGAACAGTCCGTATCGTGACAGAAGTGTAGAAGAGAATCTGGATCTTTTTGAGCGTATGAAGAATGGTGAGTTTGAAGATGGAACAAAAGTACTTCGTGCGAAAATCGATATGGCATCTCCGAACATTAATATGCGTGATCCGGTCATTTATCGTGTTGCACATATGACACACCATAATACAGGGGACAAGTGGTGTATTTATCCAATGTACGATTTTGCACACCCGATTGAGGATGCAGTGGAACATATTACACATTCTATATGTACACTTGAATTCGAGGATCATAGACCTCTTTACGACTGGGTTGTAAAAGAATGTGAATTTGATCCGGCACCGCGTCAGATTGAATTCGCAAAATTATATCTGACAAATGTTGTGACAGGTAAGAGATATATTAAAAAATTGGTTCAGGACGGTATTGTAGATGGCTGGGACGATCCAAGACTTGTCTCTATCGCAGCTCTTCGCAGAAGAGGATTTACACCGGAATCTCTGAAAATGTTTATCGAACTTTGTGGTGTGTCTAAGAGTCAGAGCTCTGTAGATTATGCGATGCTTGAGTACTGTATCAGGGAGGATTTAAAATTAAAACGTTCTCGTATGATGGCTGTTCTTGATCCAATCAAGCTTGTGATCGACAATTATCCGGAAGGAGAGGTTGAGTATCTGGATGCGGATAATAACCTGGAAAATCCAGAGCTTGGCAAGAGAAAAATTCCATTCTGTAAAGAGCTTTACATCGAGCGTGACGATTTCATGATTGAGCCGCCGAAGAAGTATTTCCGCCTCTTCCCAGGGAATGAGGTGCGCCTTATGAATGCATATTTTGTCACATGCGTTGATTATGAGACAGATGAAGATGGTAATGTTACGGTTGTGCATGCTACTTATGATCCGGAGACAAAATGCGGAACAGGCTTTACTGGACGTAAAGTAAAAGGAACGATTCACTGGGTAGCAGCACCTTATGCAAAACAGGCTGAAATGCGTCTTTATGAGAATTTGGTTGATGAAGAAAAAGGGGTATACAATAAGGAAGATGGCTCTTTGAATCTGAATCCACATTCTCTTGAGATTCGCAAGAACTGCTATGTAGAAGACAGTTTTGCAGAGGCAAAGGGATGTGACAGCTTCCAGTTTGTGAGAAATGGATACTTCTGTATTGACAGTAAAGATTCTACACCGGAGAATCTGGTGTTCAACAGAATCGTGTCACTGAAGAGTTCTTTTAAACTGCCTAAGAAATAAGGAGAGATATGAACGAACTGACAATGAATCTTAAGACAGATTCAAAGGTTCCTCTCTATGAACAGATTTATAATTATATAAAAAATGATATTCAGGCTGGCAGGCTTTCTTATGGAGAAAAACTTCCTTCTACGAGAGCACTTGCCAGACATCTGGAAATCAGCCGAAGTACAGCAGAACTTGCCTATGAGCAGCTTCTGTCAGAAGGCTATATAGAATCGGAACCTTGCAGAGGATATTTTGTAGCAAAAATTGATGAACTTTATCAGATACGTCCTGCAAAAGTTCCTGCAGAAGAAAAAAAAGAAAAAAAGCCACAGTACCGTTATGACTTTACGCCGAATGGAGTGGATTTAAAAAGCTTTCCCTACAATGCGTGGAGAAAGCTTTCTAAAGATATACTGGTAGATGATAAGACGGAGTTATTTCGTTCCGGAGATTCGAAAGGAGAGCTGGGATTCAGACAGGCGATTTGCAATTATCTGCATCAGGCCAGAGGTGTGAACTGTACACCGGGGCAGATAATCGTAGGTGCCGGAAGTGATTACATTTTAATGCTTCTTGGTATGATACTTGGAAGAGAACATGTTGTTGCATTTGAGAATCCAACTTACAAACAGGCATATCGACTTTTCCGGGGACTTGCATATGAGACAGTTCCGGTCAGTATGGATAAGAATGGAATGAAAGTGACAGAATTGTCTGAGAGTGGAGCGGATATTGCATATGTGACTCCATCCCACCAGTATCCGACAGGGATCATTATGCCGATTGGGCGGAGACTGGAACTTTTGAAATGGGCAAAAGAGGCACCACAACGTTATGTGATCGAGGATGATTACGACAGTGAGTTCCGTTATAAAGGCAAACCGATTCCGGCGCTTCAAGGATATGACCGAGATGGAAAAGTTATTTATCTTGGAACTTTTTCAAAATCAATTGCACCGGCAATTCGTATGAGTTATATGGTGCTCCCGGAACGCCTGCAGGAGCGTTATGAGAAGGAGTATCGATTTGTAAATTCAACTGTTTCAAAAGTGGATCAGATGATTGTACAGCGCTTTATTGAAGATGGATATTATGAACGACATTTGAATAAAACGAGGGCTATGTACAAAGGACGTCATGATGCATTGATTGAGGAATTAAAGCCTCTTCTTGGAAAATGTGAGATTTCAGGAGAGCACGCAGGAGTACATTTGCTTTTGACATTTCAAGACGGACGTTCAGAACAGGAATTCATTACACTGGCTATGAGAGAAAAAATTCGCGTCTATGGGCTGTCGGATTATCAGGTCGGAGATGAACCTGGAAAAAAAGCAACCATTCTTTTAGGATATGCGAATTTAAGTGAAGAACAGATTCGAGAGGCTGCAAGAAAGCTGTGCGAATGCTGGAAATAGAGTGAAAATGGGAAATGAGCTGTCAACGGGCAGCTCATTTTTGTGATAAGAGTATTATACTGTTAAAATTAATGCATTAAACTTCTTCAGATGTAGTATCCTCGGATGTTTCGTTATCGTCACTGTCAGAAACAGCTTCTGCATCGTGGTCGGCTTCTTCGAAAATCGGAGTGTCAGAATTAGCTTCAGATTCGGCATCGGAAGACTCTTCCTCAGATTCTTTCTTAGGTGTGAGAGGAACATAGCCGCGTTCGCCAACCGGTTTTAAATCGTTATCTAAATCAAAATCATCGTCATCCAGTTCATCTTCAAAATCATCAAAATCAATGTCTTCTTTGCTCTTCAGATAGTAAACTAACCCGGCAACAGCACCTCCGATTGCAGCAAGACCTAATAATTTTTTCCCTAATTTAGCCATAATAATAAAATCTCCTTTCGTACGATGAAAAATTCTAATAATAACAATATTGTAATACTTTTTAAGAAAAAATGAAAGGGAGAGCTTATAAAAAATATATTAAAATGATTAAAAGATTAAAAAATAACTGAACAATTTTACAAACAGAAAAAATAAAGAAAATTTTATCGTTAAAAAAATACTTATCATTGACTTTATGTATTGTCTGACATTACAATCAATGTAGTGTGATTAGTCCGAAAAAATAAAATTTAAAAAGGAGAAAAAGACGATGAAAAAAGAGTATTTAGACCGAATAGCAGAGTATGGTCAGTTAATTGTTGTTTCGGGTCCGTCGGGAGTAGGAAAAAAGACGGTTCTGAAGGAATACTTGAAAGATCATGAGAGAGCTTGTGTCAGTGTATCTGTGACAACAAGAGAACAGAGAAAAGATGAAGTTGACGGAAAAGATTACTGGTTTGTATCTGTGGCAGAATTTGAACGTATGGTTCGTACTGGGGAGATGTTGGAATATACATATGTGAATCATAATGCGTACGGAACAACGAAAAAGAGCGTAGAGGAAGCACGTTCAAAAGGGAAGAATGTAATTTTGGATGTGGATGCTATTGGTGCAATGCGAATTCGAGCACTTTATCCGGATGCAACATTAATCTATATTTTGCCACCGTCCTGGGATGAGTTGCAATTGCGTTTGTCCAGCACAGGAATTTATGATGAAAAAGCAATAGAACGTCAGATGGAAGCAGCAGAGGAGGAGATTTCCTGTGCGGGCAGTTATGATTATGTTTTGATTAATGATACTGTTCAAGCTTCCGTGAACCGTCTGGCACAAATTATTCATGGTAATCGATATAGTCGTGCCTGTATGAAAGGCTTCCTTGAACATTATATTGACGGAGAAGTAAAACCACATATTCGTCAATATCAGGAAGCAGTAAGTTAGATGGCTATTTTAATTTAAATGGATACAAATTAAAAAACTAAGAAAAGGAAACTGAATGTTGAGTGGTCATCTCCTGGCATTTTGGTTTCCTTTTTTGTAGATATCCTTTTTCTAATGTTTGTTGAGTTGACTGGGAAAATGTGCTAAAATATAAGAAAGTAATTTGTAAAAAATGACGAAGTAAAAGTTGGAAATATGTGAAGAGGAAGAAACACATGAGTAATGACAAGTTATTGAAAGAACCTAAGATGCCTAAAGTGGCAAAAGTGGCAAAAAAAGGTCTTTTTAAAATTATATTTAGCCGGACAGGAATTATGTTGACGCTGATATTGATCCAGTTGGGGATTTTTATAGCAATACCTTATTATTTAAGTGCATATGCGACATATATATATGGAGCATTTCGTGCTATAAGTTTAGTAGTATTGATCCATATTATTAATTCGAAAGGGAATCCGGCGTTTAAGATGACATGGACATTATGGGTACTTGTATTTCCGGCTGCGGGAAGTTTGTTCTATCTGTTTGTGCAGTTCCAGATAGGAACCAGATACTTAAAGACCAGACTTGCAGAACTCAGAATAGAGACTGATCCGTATATGCAGCAAGACAGGGCAATCGTGGAGGCAATCTGGGCCAGCAAGTCAGCAAATGCACATTTATCTTATTTCCTGTCTCATCAAGTAGGTTTTCCAACTTATCGCAATACGGAGATTAAGTATTTCCCTTTAGGCGAGAATAAATTCGCATCTATGATACAGGAGCTGAAAAAAGCGAAAAAGTTCATATTTATGGAGTATTTTATCGTAGAAGAAGGATATATGTGGGAGACAATCCTGGATATTTTAAAAGAAAAGGCAGCAGAAGGTGTGGAAGTTCGATTCTTGTATGATGGTATGTGCGCAATATCTATGTTGCCGTATGATTATCCGGAATATCTTAGAAGTTTTGGGATTCAGTGTAAGATGTCAAATAAGATCACACCGTTTTTATCCACAACTCAGAATAATCGAGATCATAGAAAAATCTGTGTTATTGATGGAAAAGTGGGATATACCGGAGGTGTGAATCTTGGAGATGAATATATTAATAAAAAGGTTCGTTTCGGACATTGGAAAGATACGGCAGTAATGTTAAAAGGTGATGCGGTTCAGAGTTTTACGATGATGTTTCTTCAAATGTGGAATATCGGGGAACGTGGACCGGAAAATTATCGGAAGTATCTGACACCAAAGATGAAAGGACTTCGCAGGGAGCTGGGATATGTAATTCCGTATGCGGACAGTCCATATGATGACGAGAATGTTGGAGAAGAAGTGTATTTTCATATTCTGAATCATGCAAAAAAATATGTCCATATCATGACACCATATTTGATTTTGGATAATGAGATGATCACAACATTGACCAGAGTGGCGAAGTGTGGGGTTGAAGTGATTATTATCATGCCGCATATACCGGACAAATGGTATGCATTTGTAGTAGCAAAGACCTATTATAAAGAATTAATTGAGAGTGGAGTTCAGATTTACGAATATACACCGGGATTTGTACATGCAAAAGTATTTGTATCCGATGATGATACTGCAACAGTAGGAAGTATCAACCTGGATTACCGAAGCCTGTATCTGCATTTTGAATGTGGCGTATTTATTTATAATAATTCTGAGGTTGATCGTGTAGAACGGGATTTCCAACAGACACTTGCAAAGAGCCATAAAGTAACGCTTATGGAAGTAAAAAAACAGACTCTTGCAACAAAAATATCTGGTCAGGTATTGCGTTTGATTGCGCCACTTATGTAAAAAAGACTAAAAAGGCGTATTTCTGTCAGTTTTTGTGAAAATTTATTGTACAAGTGGCGAAAAGTATAGTATAATGCATAAGGTGATTTATTATGTTAATAACACAGGAGGAATAGATATGGTTAAAGCAGTAGTAGGTGCAAACTGGGGCGATGAAGGTAAAGGAAAGATTACTGATATGCTCGCTCAGGAAGCGGATATTATCGTACGTTTTCAGGGAGGTGCCAACGCAGGTCATACCATTATTAATAATTATGGAAAGTTTGCGCTTCACACATTACCGTCAGGTGTATTTTATGGACATACAACAAGCATCATCGGAAATGGTGTAGCACTTGATATTCCGGTATTGATGAAAGAGATTAATTCTATCGTGGAGAGAGATGTTCCGATGCCGAAGATTTTAGTATCTGACAGAGCACAGATGGTAATGTCTTACCACAAGAATTTTGATGCATATGAAGAAGAGAGACTTGGAGGAAAGTCTTTCGGATCTACTAAGTCTGGAATTGCTCCTTTCTATTCAGATAAATATGCTAAGATTGGATTCCAGGTTAGTGAGTTATTTGATGACGATTTATTAAAGGAGAAGGTTGTTCGTATTGCAGAGCAGAAGAATGTTCTTCTTGAGCATCTGTATCACAAACCACTGATTGATCCAGATGACCTATATAAAGAGTTACAGGAATATAAAGAGATGATCGCACCATATGTATGTGATACATCACTGTTTTTGCATAATGCAATCAAAGAAGGAAAGAATATTTTATTAGAGGGACAGCTTGGTTCCTTGAAAGATCCAGATCATGGAATTTATCCTATGGTTACATCATCTTCTACATTAGCAGGATATGGTGCAATCGGAGCAGGAATTCCGCCATATGAGATCCAGAAGATCGTGACAGTATGCAAAGCATATTCAAGTGCTGTCGGAGCAGGAGCTTTCGTAAGCGAGATTTTCGGAGAGGAAGCTGATGAGTTAAGACGCCGCGGCGGAGATGGCGGTGAGTTTGGTGCTACAACAGGACGTCCGAGAAGAATGGGATGGTTCGATTGTGTTGCATCTAAGTATGGTTGCAGAATGCAGGGAACAACAGATGTAGCATTTACAGTCCTTGACGTTCTTGGATACTTAGAGGAGATTCCGGTATGTGTAGGATATGAGATTAATGGAGAAGTTACGACAGACTTCCCTGCAACACATTATCTTGAGAAAGCAAAACCGGTTCTGAAAAAACTTCCGGGATGGAACTGTGATATTCGCGGTATTAAAAAATACGAAGATCTTCCAGAGAATTGTAAAAAATATATCGAGTTCGTAGAGCAGGAGATTGGATATCCAATTACAATGGTATCTAACGGACCTGGACGAGATGATATAATTTACCGTGAGTCTGCACTTAGCAAATAATAGTTTTAAGTAGATATATCGAATAGGATGGAAGAGATTGCCTGGAAAGAGGTAGTCTCTTTTTCTGTTAAAAAAAGAATTTTTCAGAATTTCATAAGATTTTATTTAGATTTTTTCCACAGGTCGTACACATTTCCCTGCTAGGATAGTAAATGTCAAATGAAAACTGTCATAGAAACACAAGTACCGCCATATAATAATAAAGTCGGTATTAACAGCAGATTCTGTTAATAATTAATAGGCGTTGTAGGAGGTATTGCGATGGAGAATAGTAACAGGGAAACGAAAGATTACCAGCAGCCAATATCGCCGCTGGAGTATTTAAACAGAAGAAAAGAGAAAAAAGAAAAAGGAAGATATGGATTTAGTTTAGAATATTCTGGTCGTCCGAGTCCATTAAGTCTTTGTCAGTGTCTCTTCTAGTTACACGATATACAAGTGCGTAGGCGTAGATGAGAACCGGGAGTATGATAGCGCATGCAATGGCGGCGCGCAGGAAAGTCTGAGATACGGAAGTATCAATAAAGGCAAATACAAGTGTGCTGGCATATAATGCAAATAAAAGAACAGCGCCGGCAAGCGCGAGAATACGTTTAATTTTTTTCATAAGAAAGTCCTTTCTTGAAATATTATATAGAATATTATATAATAAAAAAGATAGAATGAAAAGATACAAAGGAGTATATTAATATGAGCCGTACATTATTAGAGCAGTGGAAAGATATTGCATATGACGAAAACGCTGACAGAGCAACTCTGCAGAGATTTTGGGGAACATATTTCCAGATTGAGAAAGAGATTTATGAGAAGCTTCTTTCTAATCCGGATGAAGAAGTAAAAGGAACTGTAAAAGAGCTTGCTGAGAAGTATGAGCAGGAAGTCCTGATTATGGTAGGATTCTTAGATGGAATCGATGAGAGTTTAAAAGAGCCTAATCCGATTGAGACAATGGATGAGGATACAGTAGTAAGCCTTGCATTTGATAAAGAGAAACTTTACAAGAACATGGTTGCTGCAAAAGCTGATTGGTTATATGAACTTCCACAGTGGAAAGAGATTTATTCTGAAGAAGAGCTGAAGAAGCTTTATAAAGAGCAGAAGGAGTCTACAACTATCCGCAAGGAAAAGAAGATTGGAAGAAATGATCCATGTCCGTGTGGTTCCGGTAAAAAATATAAGAAGTGTTGTGGTAAAAATCTCTAAGATTTGAATGTGAAAGTCATAGAAAACTTCTTGACAACCACATCTTCGATGATATAATGAGACATATGATAACACGATGAAGAGACGAGTAAGTTGGGAACGTGATACCAGAGAGAGAAGTCGCAGGCTGAGAGCTTCTTATCGACAGAACCTTCTGAAGACTACCTCTGAGTGGCTGTAAAGCAGTCCGGTGACTCCGTTAT